>DDYJ01000211.1:0-5491 GCA_002347905.1 Comamonadaceae bacterium UBA2237
TTAATTGAATTAATTGGGTTCTGACCCCAATTAACTCAACTAACTATGCAATTCGCTGAACGACTTAATAACGTTGAAACTTCTGCTATTCGTGAACTTTTTAAGTTGCTGGGTAAGCCCGGCATTATTAGTTTTGCGGGCGGGTTTCCTGATAGTGCGATGTTTGATGTGGAAGGCATTCGCGAGGCGAGTGCGATGGCTTTGTCTAAAGAGCCTGGTGCCGCTTTGCAATATGGTGCAACTGAAGGTTACAACCCTTTGCGTGAACAACTGGCTTTGTTCATGGCGGCCAAGGGTGTGAAGAATATTAGCGCGGAAGGTTTGATCGTCACTACGGGAAGTCAACAAGCTTTGGACCTCGTAGCCAAGACTTTGCTCAACCCAAATGACATTGCGTTAGTGGAAGCCCCCACTTTTTTAGCGACGATCCAATGTTTTCGTTTGTATGGACCCAAAGTCATAGGTGTGCCGATTGATGCGCACGGTGTGCAGGTAGACAAACTAGAAGCCATGATTCAGCAACACAAGCCTAAGTTGGTCTACATCATTCCGACATTCGGTAACCCGAGTGGTGCATTACTGAACAAAGAGCGCCGTCTAAAAATTCTGCAATTGGCAGTGCAATACAAAACTATCGTGATAGAAGACGATCCGTATGGCGATTTGTATTTTGGTGAAGCACCGCCACCTTCCATGTTGGCATTGAGCGACCAAGTGCCCGGAAGCCGCGATTGGCTGGTGCATTGCGGATCGTTGAGCAAGGTGCTCTCACCTGGTTTGCGTGTCGGTTGGATGGTGGCACCGCCAGATTTATTGGCCCGCGCCACGATGTGTAAGCAATTCAGCGATGCGCATACGTCTACATTTGCGCAAGCCACTGCTGCGCAGTATTTGTTATCGGGTCGCATGCCTGCAACGCTTAATAAAGTCCGCCGTGTGTATGCCGAACGTGCGCAAGCCATGGACAAAGCTTTGCAAAGTGAATTGGGTGACTCCCTGGCCTACACAGCACCGCAAGGTGGTTTATTCTTCTGGGCGAATCTGACTGGCGCTCACGGTGCAGTGAAAGACGGCAACGCATTCGCAAAAAGTGCGATTGAAAAAGGCGTGGCCTTCGTGCCCGGCGCGCCGTTCTTTGCGAATGATCCAGACTTGTCTTCTATTCGATTGAGTTTTGCTACTGCGGATGTAGCAAAAATAGAAGAGGGTATTGCTAGATTAGGACAAGCTTTAAAAGCTTAGTTTTAAGACTTGTATTCTTCAATCGGCAAACAACTACAAAATAAATTTCGATCGCCGTACACGTTGTCTACACGCCCAACCGTAGGCCAATACTTTTGTTTTTTCAAACTAGGTAAAGCAAAAGCAGCGCGTTCACGGCTATAGGGGTGACTCCAAGCATCAGCCGTCACACTTGCGGCAGTATGCGGAGCATGTTTGAGCGGATTATTGTCTTGCGGCCAAGTGCCGTTTTCAATCAAACGAATTTCATCGCGTATCGCAATCATGGCGTCGATAAATCTATCGAGTTCTGCCAATGTTTCGCTCTCAGTAGGCTCCACCATCAAGGTGCCAGGTACTGGAAAACTCAAAGTAGGCGCGTGAAAGCCATAGTCCATCAAGCGCTTGGCAACGTCCTCAGCAGACACACCAGTTAAATCTTTCAATGGACGCACATCCAAAATACATTCGTGGGCCACATGGCCCGTAGCGCTGGCGTACAAAGTAGGGTAGTGGTCTTTCAACCGCGCGCTGATGTAGTTGGCCGAGAGAATCGCTGTTTCAGTAGCGTGCTGCAAACCTTCGGCACCCATCATGCGGCAATACATCCAACTGATGGGCAACACAGCAGCGTTACCTAAAGGCGCAGCAGAGACCGCGCCAACCCCATTGACTGCAACACCTGCTGTTGCATGTCCAGGCAAGAAAGGCACCAAGTCTTCCACCACACACACTGGGCCAACACCTGGGCCGCCACCGCCGTGGGGAATGCAAAAGGTTTTATGCAAATTAAGGTGGCTCACATCTCCGCCAAATTCGCCAGGTGCTGCGACGCCCACTAATGCATTCATATTGGCACCATCCACATAGACGCGTCCACCATGTTGATGAACTAACGCACAGAGTGCTTTTACCTGCGTCTCGAACACGCCATGCGTGCTGGGATAGGTGATCATGACTGCCGCCAAATTGGCACTGTGCGCTTCGCACTTGGCCTGCATATCGGCCATGTCGACATTACCTTGCTCGTCACACGCCACCACTACCACTTGCATGCCCACCATTTGTGCGCTCGCTGGGTTGGTGCCATGTGCGGAAGCAGGTATCAAACAGATATTGCGATGCCCTTGTCCCTTAGCGGCATGGTAAGCACGAATGACCAACAAGCCTGCGTATTCACCTTGGCTGCCAGCATTGGGCTGCAAGCTGATGCCTGCGTAGCCTGTGGCTTGGCATAACCACGCACGCAATTGTTCGTCTAGCAATTTAAAGCCTTGTAACTGGTCTGCAGGTGCAAAAGGATGGGGTTGTGCAAACTCTGGCCAAGTGATGGGAATCATCTCGCTGGTGGCGTTGAGTTTCATCGTGCAACTACCCAGCGGAATCATGCTGCGGTCTAGCGCTAAGTCTTTGTCGCTGAGGGCACGGATGTAGCGCAACATGCCTGTTTCGCTATGGTGTGCATTGAAAACAGGGTGGGTGAGGTAAGCGGTAGTGCGGTGTAGATTTTTAGGAATGAGACTGGCTAAGCCTGGTTCGAACGTTGACCACTCTGGTAACTTGGTACCAGCTTCAGCTCCAGCCTTTGTATTTGCATTCGTGCTTGCACTTGCATTTGCAAAAATTTCCCAAAGCTTTGTGATGTCTGTACGTGTAGTAGTTTCATCCAGAGAGATACCTAATTTATCTTTGCCAATCAATCGCAGGTTCATCCCAGCCGAACGCGCTTGTTGAGCGATGCTGTCGGTATGCGCGCCTGACAAAACCACCAAAGTGTCAAACGCGTATTCATGTTGCAACTGGCAACCCAATTCTTTCAAGCCACGCGCTAAAACAGCGGTGTAAGTCGCCACGCGTTCAGCAATACGACGCAAACCTTCAGGTCCGTGATAAACCGCATACATGCTAGCCACGACTGCAGGCAAGACTTGCGCTGTACAAATATTGGAGGTCGCTTTCTCACGGCGAATATGTTGCTCGCGTGTTTGTAAAGCGAGGCGGTAAGACGGATTGCCATGGGTATCAATGCTGACACCGACTAAGCGGCCGGGCATGGAGCGCTTGTATTCGTCTTTGCAAGCAAGATAAGCCGCATGAGGGCCTCCCGCACCCATGGGCATGCCAAAGCGTTGGGTGTTACCCACAACAATATCTGCGCCCAATTCACCTGGCGGTGTGAGCAAAGTCAATGCTAAAAGATCGGCTGCCATGATGACCAAACCACCCTTGGCTTTGTATACGCTGATGAGTTCTTGGTAAGAGCCCACTTCACCGTCCACACCAGGGTATTGCAAAAGCATGGCAAAACTTTCGTGCTGAAGTGCCTCTGAACTCGGCCCTACTTTGACCTGAAGACCCAAGGGCTCTGCACGAGTTTGAATCACCTCAATCGTTTGTGGCAGTACGTTGTCCGCAACAAATATGACAGTGGATTCTGATTTGCCCACACGCAAAGCCAAGGTCATGGCTTCTGCAGCAGCCGTTGCCTCATCGAGCATCGATGCATTGGCAATGGGCATAGCCGTGAGGTCGCACACCATGGTTTGGAAGTTCACCAAAGCTTCCATGCGGCCTTGACTAATTTCGGCTTGGTAGGGTGTGTAGGCGGTATACCAAGCGGGGTTTTCAAGAATGTTGCGCAAGATGACGCCCGGCGTGTGCGTGCCGTAGTAGCCTTGTCCTATAAAGCTTTTAAGCAATTGGTTTTTCTGTGCAATCTGCTTGAGTTCATCTAACGCAGCGGCCTCAGTCACGGGCGGTGGCAATTGCATGGCTTGCGCGCGCGCAATGCTGCGAGGCACGATGCTGTCGATCAAAGCGCGTCGCGACGCTTGCCCCAAAACGCTCAGCATATGCGCCTCGTCTGCATCGCTCACGCCAATATGGCGCGCGATGAATTCACGGCTGTTTTCAAGTTCATCCAAAGGTTTGGTGGATTGCATCAACATGGTGGGCCTGCTTGTGTGTGAGGTTTAAGGGGTAAAAGAATGAATCAGCGAAAGAATGCAACAGTCAATAAAAATTAAGCGATCAATTTGTTGTAACTGGTTTCGTCCATCAAAGCATCTAACTGTGCAACGTCTGCCAGTTTGACTTTGAAGAACCATCCAGCACCGAGTGGGTCGGTGTTGGCCAGCGATGGGTCATCCACCAAGTCGGTGTTCACCTCGGTAACTTCACCTGTAAGAGGCATATATACATCTGCTGCGGCTTTGACGGACTCGACCACGCCTGCCACATCGCCTTGTTTAAACGTAGCACCCACCTTGGGCAGTTCGACAAACACAACATCGCCTAAAGCATCTTGCGCATGGTGTGTGATGCCCACCTTGGCAGTTGCGCCATCGGCTTGCACCCATTCGTGTTCTTGCGTGTATTTAAGTGACATGGTGTTTCCTTTTTGAAAGAGGTGAAGTGTTGAGGTTTAACCGCGGTAGTACCGCGTTGGGTGAAAAGGCATGGGGCTGACAACCATCGGCACTGCTTTGCCACGCACGCTGGCATAAACCGTGTGGCCCATCGCTGCATCTGATGGCGGCAGGTAGGCCATGGCGATAGGTTGGTCGACTGACGGTGATAACAAACCGCTAGTCACTTCGCCGATGCGCTGTCCACTGGCGTTGTGTATTTCTACATGTTCCCGGACAGGCACACGCTCTTGGGCGATCAGGCCAACTCGGAGTTGGGTGATGGTTTGAGGCGCGTCGAGTTGGGCAAGAATTCTTTCAGCGCCTGGAAAACCTCCTGCACGCGCGCCGCCAGTACGTCGCACTTTTTGAATCGCCCAGTTGAGTCCAGCTTCGACTGGGGTGGTGCCAGTGTCAATGTCTTGTCCATACAAACACAAACCTGCTTCTAAGCGCAAAGAGTTGCGTGCGCCAAGGCCGATGCTTTGCACAGCAGAGTGCTCAAGGAGGGCGTTGGCTAGGTCCGTAGCATGTGCGTTAGGTACTGAGATTTCGAAGCCGTCCTCACCGGTGTAACCACTGCGGGTGATAAATAGCGACACGCCTTGCCAATCGAAGGATTGGCCAGACATGAAGACCAGTTTTTCAACGCCTGGCACCAGTTGTGACAGCGCATCAACCGCTTGCGGGCCTTGAAGCGCAAGCAAGGCCAAGTCCGGCAATGGAATTACCTCGCAGCGGTCTCCAATTTGCGCTTGTATGTGTGCAATGTCCGCCGCTTTGCAAGCGCCGTTGACGACCACAAAAATATCGTCGCCACGGTTGACAAACATCAAGTCGTCCAAGATGCCGCCTTGGTCATT
>DDYJ01000211.1:5590-13974 GCA_002347905.1 Comamonadaceae bacterium UBA2237
CCCAGCGGATATTGCACTGGCATGCTGTAGCCCGCAAAGGGGACCATGCGCGCGCCAAGCGAGACGTGTAAATCGTGAAGCGGTGTGTGTAGCAGGGCGGTATCAAACAAGCAGGGGCTCCAAAGCATGGCCACTTGCACCATGCAAGTGGCTGGAACCCTGTTGTCCGCTTTACCTGAGAGATTCAAAGCTGCAGATGCAGCGACTTGCCCCTTCGGTGGATGCGCTGGTGGCCGCATCTCTCTCCAACAGAATCAGTAGTGTCAGTCCATGTTGCCTGAGCGTTCGGCCTTCGGCGGTCTTGCTAGAAGAAATCTCTACGCGACTCTCTCCTGACACAAAAAAATTCTAACCTAGCTTGTTTTGCACATCGTGCAATGGCGGCAGTACCTTGGTACTCAATTGCGCGTCAGTATGAACCGTTTCGCGCAATGTCTACATGCCAGCGTAGTTGGGCCCGCCGCCGCCTTCAGGCGTTACCCACACGATGTTTTGCGTAGGGTCTTTGATGTCACAGGTTTTGCAGTGCACGCAGTTTTGCGCGTTGATTTGTAAACGGTCGCTGTTGTCGTCGTTTTTCACGTACTCGTAGACACCAGCGGGGCAGTAGCGGCTCTCTGGGCCCGCGTACTTCGCTAAATTGATAGCGACGGGAACCGAGGCGTCTTTGAGGGTGAGGTGGGCAGGTTGGTTTTCTTCGTGGTTGGTGTTGCTGATGAAAACGCTGCTCAATCGGTCAAAAGTCAACTTGCCATCGGGCTTGGGATAGTGGATTTCTGCAAACTGCGAGGCTGGTTGCAAATTGGCATGGTCAGGCTTGCTTCCACGCAATGTCCAAGGTGGTGAAGAGATGCCGAGTGTCGGAAGAAGCCATTGCTCGATCCCCGTCATCAAGGTACCGACCAACATGCCTTTTTTGAACCAGAGTTTGAAGTTGCGCGATTGGTGCAACTCTTTGTGCAACCAGCTGGCTTCGAAGGCTTTAGGGTAGGCGCTCAGTTCGTCATGGGCGCGTCCCGTCACGACGGCGTCAAACGCAGCGTCTGCCGCGAGCATGCCGGTTTTGATCGCGGCATGACTGCCTTTGATGCGGGCGGCATTCAGATAGCCCGCGTCGCAGCCAATCAGAGCACCGCCCGGGAATACCGTTTTGGGCAAAGCCTGCAAAGTGCCGTTGTTGATGGCGCGTGCACCGTAACCGATGCGTTTGCCGCCTTCTAAATGTGCGCGAATGCTGGGGTGCGTTTTCCAGCGTTGCATTTCTTCAAAGGGGCTGATCCATGGGTTTTTGTAGTCAAGGCCGAGCACAAAACCGAGGGTTATTTTGTTGTCTTCCAAGTGGTACAAAAAGCCGCCGCCAAAGGTGTCGTCTTGCATGGGCCAGCCAGAGGTATGCACCACCAATCCGGGTTGTGCTTTGGCGGGGTCAATCTCCCACAACTCTTTGACGCCGATGGCGTAGCTTTGTGGGTCTTTGCCTTCTGTGAGCTTGTATTGCGCAAGCAGTTGCTTACCCAAATGCCCGCGCGCACCTTCTGCAAACAAGGTGTACTTGGCGTGGAGTTCCATGCCCAGTTGAAAGTTGTCAGTAGGCTCGCCGTCTTTACCGATACCAAGGTTGCCCGTGGCGATGCCTTTGACAGAGGGTTTGCCGCCATGTTGGGCCGCGTCGTCGTTGTAGAGCACTTCCGCTGCCGTGAAACCAGGGAATATTTCTACGCCCAAACTCTCCGCATGCGCCGCCATCCACTTGACCACATTGCTCAAGGAGACAACGTAGCAACCGTCGTTGTGGAAATTGCGTGGCATGAGCCAACTGGGGGTTCGTGTCGCGCCGGTCTCGCTAAGCATCAACAAGTCGTCGCCCGTGACAGCTTGGTTCAAAGGGGCGCCTAGCCCTTTCCAGTTGGGGATGAGCTCGTCCATGGCCTTGGGATCCATCACGGCGCCAGAGAGGATGTGCGCACCTGGCTCAGAACCTTTTTCGAGCACCACCACCGATACGTCTTGGCCTTTTTCAGCGGCCAGTTGTTTGATGCGAATTGCGCTGGCCAAGCCGGCAGGGCCACCGCCAACAATTACCACGTCGTATTCCATGGCTTCGCGTGGCCCGAATTGGGCAAGTATGTCTTGGGGTGTCATAAAAATGGGGGTGGTAAGGGGTGCTAGGGGGCCAGAGGGTGATAGGTCAGCTTGTCCGAATTGCGACACATTTTATGCGGTGCTTCAACGGTGCCCGAGGGGTAGTTGCCATAATGAAGCGATTCAAAAATAGCAGGAGTAAAGCATGGCTTACAGCATAGATTTGTCAGGACGGGTCGCACTGGTAACTGGTGCGTCCAGCGGTTTGGGTGAACAGTTCGCTAAAACCCTGTCGCGTGCTGGCTCTGCGGTGGTGCTTGCCAGTCGGCGCGTTGAGAAACTCAAAGAGTTGCGCGCGGAAATCGAGGCCGAAGGTGGCGACGCCCACGTCGTTGCCTTAGACGTCACAGACCTCGACAGCATCAAATCTGCCGTCGCCCATGCGGAGACTGAAGTCGGCAGCATCGACATTTTGGTAAACAACTCTGGCGTGAGCACGACCCAGCGGGTGCAGGATGTGACTGAGGACGACTTTGATTTCATCTTCAACACCAATGTCAAAGGCTCGTTCTTTGTGGCGCAAGAGGTGGGTAAACGCATGCTGGCGCGTGCTAAGGGCTCTGCGCCGGGTAGCTTTACCGGCGGGCGCATCATCAATATTGCGTCGGTGGCTGGGTTGAAGGTGTTGCCCCAAATTGGCGCTTATTGCATGAGCAAGGCAGCCGTGGTGCAGATGACCAAGGTTCTGGCAATGGAGTGGGGCCGTTTTGGCATCAACGTGAATGCCATTTGCCCTGGGTACATCGATACCGAAATCAACCACCACCATTGGGGTACGGAGCAGGGGCAAAAGTTGGTCAATATGTTGCCCCGCAAGCGTGTCGGTCATCCGCAAGACTTAGACGCTTTGCTCGTCCTGCTTGCTAGCGGCGAGAGCGGTTTTGTGAATGGCGCCATCATCGCGGCAGACGATGGGTTTGCACTATGAAGATTGTGATACCAGAGCACAAGAAGCTGGTGTTTGAGATGACCATGCCCATTCGATGGGGTGATATGGACTCCATGGGCCATGTAAACAACGCGACCTATTTCCGCTACTTGGAGACCGCGCGTATCGACTGGTTGCACACCATCAACGCTGTGCCTGATCCCAAAAAGGAGGGCATCGTCATCATCAACGCCTTTTGTAACTTTTACAAACAACTCGAATACCCTGGCGATGTGCGCTTAAAGATGTACACCAGCGACCCGGCTCGAACTACCTTTGAGACCTGGGGCACGATGGAACGCGTCGACCAACCCGGTGTGATTTACGCTGCAGGCGGAGCCACCACCATTTGGGTCGATTTCCCCAAACAAAAGGCAATTGATTTGCCTGACTGGATGCGAAAGATAGTCACACCATGAGCCGATACCCTTTCCCCGATCTCAACGCTTTGCCTGAAGACATCCGCACCAAAGTGCTGGAAGTGCAAGAAAAAGCAGGATTTATTCCGAACGTGTTTTTGGCGCTGGCGCGTCGCCCCGCTGAGTGGCGGGCGTTCTTTGCTTACCACGACGCTTTGATGCTCAAGGAGGACGGTCACTTGACCAAGGGTGACCGCGAGATGATCGTCACCACCACCAGTGCTGCCAACAATTGCTTGTATTGCGTGGTAGCTCATGGCGCGATATTGCGGATTTACGAGAAAAAACCCTTGGTCGCCGACCAAGTGGCAGTCAACTACTTGAAAGCCGACATCACCCCCAGACAAAAGGCCATGCTTGATTTCGCGATGAAAGTCTGCCATCACAGCGACCAAATTCAAGACCAAGACTTTGCCGCGTTGCATTCCCATGGCTTTGACGACGAAGACATTTGGGACATCGCTGCCATCACGGCGTTCTTTGGTTTGAGCAATCGGATGGCAAGTTTTAGCAACATGATGCCCAACCCCGAGTTTTATTTGATGGGGCGTGTGCCTAAAAAGCCAGTTTCGTAGAATTCACAAGCTAATTCGTTGCACAAATTTGGAGCATCCCTTTGAACAAAATATTCCCTTCTGCCGCTGAGGCGCTGAAAGACATCGTGGCCGACGGCCAGTTGATGGCGGTCGGTGGCTTTGGCCTGTGTGGCATTCCCGAGGCCTTGATCGACGCATTGCGTGACAGTGGCGTGAAGAATTTGACCGTCATTTCCAACAACGCCGGTGTTGACGGATTTGGTTTGGGCAAGTTGCTTGAAACCCACCAAATCAAAAAAATGATTTCCAGCTATGTGGGCGAGAACAAAGAGTTCGAGCGCCAATTTTTAGCGGGTGAATTGGAACTTGAATTCACGCCACAAGGCACTCTGGCTGAAAAGCTTCGCGCTGGTGGTGCAGGCATCCCAGCCTTCTTCACCAAAACGGGTGTGGGTACTTTGGTGGCTGAAGGCAAAGAGTTGCGCGACTTCGATGGCGAGACTTATGTGATGGAAAAGTCATTGGTCCCCGAAATCTCTTTGATCAAAGCCGACATTGCCGACAAGTCTGGCAACTTACGCTTCAACATGACGGCGCGCAACTTCAATCCCGCCGCCGCGACTGCCGGCAAGATTTGTGTGGTGGAAGTGGAGCGCATCGTCGCTATTGGCGAACTAGCCCCAGACGATATCCATTTGCCTGGCATTTATGTTCACCGCATCGTGCACAACCCGACGCCTGAAAAGCGTATCGAGAAGCGCACAGTGCGAGATAGAAGTGTCTAAATATTTGTAAGGTAAACAGCTAAAACTGTTACCGCTTAAAGGAAAAAACATGGCTTGGACCCAAGACGAAATGGCCGCTCGCGCGGCAAAAGAACTGCATGACGGCTTCTATGTCAACTTAGGAATTGGCATACCCACCTTAGTGGCTAATCATGTGCCAGACCATTTGGAAGTTTGGTTGCAAAGCGAGAACGGCATGTTGGGCATTGGCCCGTTTCCATACGAAGACGAAGTCGACCCCGACTTGATCAACGCTGGCAAGCAAACTGTCACCACCATCAAAGGCTCGGCGATTTTTGGTAGCGACCAATCTTTCGCCATGATCCGTGGCGGCAAGATCAATCTGTCAATTTTGGGCGCCATGCAGGTCAGCGAAAAAGGCGATCTCGCCAACTGGATGATTCCAGGCAAGATGATCAAAGGCATGGGCGGCGCGATGGACTTGGTCGCTGGCGTCAAACGCGTAGTCATCTTGATGGAACACGTCGCCAAAAAGAAAGACGGCACCGAAGACCTGAAAATCTTGCCTCAGTGCACCTTGCCTCTCACAGGCGTGGGCGTGGTTGACTTGATCATCACCGACCTCGCGGTGATGGATGTGACGCCTCAGGGTCTGAAAGTATTAGAACTCGCGCCTGGCGTGTCGCGTGAGTTTTTACAGAGTAAGACGGGCGTTACGCTTCTTTAAGCGCTAGCAATAGCTTGCTGGACTGCCTTGCCCATGTTGGCAAAGTAGTCCGCAGCCGCTTTGGTGGGAACCAAATATTTAGTACGGCGGTTTTTGCCTTCAAACACGGTGTCGATCATTCCGAGTTCGCGCAACTGGTCCAACTTGCGGTGGATGGTGGCGGGAGAAGCAATGTGGTCTAAGGCCATGGCTTCAGTCACAGTCAGCGGTTTTTTCTGGTCGTTGCGTAATCCGATGACATCTAGCAGCTTTTTGGCGTCAAGGTCGATGGAAGGTGTTTTGGTGTTGCCTTCTAGTGCATGCACCAAATTCAAAAAACGCATATAAATTTGCTGAGTACTCATATGGACTGGATTGCTTGGGTGTGAAACTGGTTTGATTTTAAATTGAACAACAAACCAATGCTGATCACAAAGGTGTAAAACTACGTATATTTGTTAATTTGATACAGCTATGCATTCAATCATTGGGTGGAATTTATTTGGAGATATCTCCGATACAAAGGTATTTCATTTCCAAGTATTCATCCATTCCGTGGCTAGAGCCTTCGCGTCCCAAGCCCGATTGTTTGACGCCGCCGAATGGTACGTGCTCTGTCGCGATGATGCCGACGTTGATACCCACCATGCCGTACTCCAATGCTTCGCTGACGCGGAAGATGCGTCCTACATCGCGGCTGTAGAAATAGCTGGCTAAGCCAAACTCGGTGTTGTTGGCAGCGTCAATCGCTTCTTGGTCTTGGTGAAAACGAAACACAGGCGCAAAGGGACCAAAGGTTTCTTCCTTGGCGCACAGCATGTCAGCGGTAGCGCCAGAAATCACGGTAGGCTCGAAAAACTGGCCGTTTAACTTCTTACCACCGATAACCACTTTGCCGCCTTTGGCGATCGCGTCTTGCACATGGCGCTCGACTTTCTGAACGGCAGCGTCTTCAATCAATGGTCCTTGGGCTACGCCGTCTTCAAAGCCGTTACCGACTTTGAGCGCTTTGACTTTGGTAGCAAATTTTTCGACAAACTGGTCGTACACCTTGTCTTGCACATAAATGCGGTTGGCACAGACACAGGTTTGTCCTGCGTTGCGGTATTTGCTGGCCATCGCACCTTCAACAGCGCTGTCGATATCGGCGTCATCGAAAACGATGAAAGGCGCATTGCCACCAAGTTCAAGCGCGAGTTTTTTGATGCTGGGTGCAGACTGCGCCATCAAAATGCGCCCGACTTCGGTAGAGCCTGTGAAGCTGATGTGGCGCACCGTGTCGCTAGCGCAAAACACCTTGCCCACCGCAATGCTGTTGTCGCTGTCGGCGGTCAAGATATTCAATACGCCAGCGGGAATACCAGCGCGCACTGCCAACTCGGCAGCTGCCAGAGCAGTCAAAGGCGTGAGTTCTGCGGGTTTGATCACCACAGGGCAACCTGCTGCCAAAGCGGGGGCGACTTTGCGTGTGATCATGGCGAGTGGGAAGTTCCAAGGCGTGATGGCGGCACAAACGCCGATGGCTTGTTTGATTACCAACAAACGGCGGTTGTTGTCGAACTGGGGCAGGGTTTCGCCATTGACGCGTTTGGCCTCTTCGGCATACCACTCGACAAAACTCGCGCCGTAGGCCACTTCGCCTTTGGCTTCTGCAAAAGGCTTGCCTTGCTCGGCCGTCATGATGCGTCCGAGATCTTCTTGGTTGGCCATCAACAAATCAAACCACTTGCGCAGAACAGCGCTGCGTTCTTTGCCGGTTTTGGCTTTCCATGGACCCCAAGCGGTGTTGGCGGCGGCAATGGCGGCTTCGGCTTCGGCAGGTCCCAAGTTGGCTACATCGGCGAGCTTTTTGCCGGTGGCGGGGTCGTTGACATCAAAACGGCTTGCACCAGCAACCCATTGGCCATTGATGAGCGCGTCGGTTTTTAACAAAGTGGGGTCGTTGAGAAGTGAGAGGGGGGCGGTTTTCATGTCCATTGGGGTCTCCACGATAGTGTTTTGTCGGTGATAAGGGGGTTTTGTCGTCAGGCTAGAGCGTAATCAATGCAGAAAAGCCGATTTAGGTCAAAGCATAACCCGATCGCCATACCCCAGAGGTCTTCAAGGAGACTGCGAAACCTATAATTTGAGGATGACCCAACCCCCTTTCTCCGTCGCCGACATTCGGCAGTCTTTCCTCGATTTTTTTGCCTCTAAGGGCCACACCGTGGTGGCATCCAGCCCCTTGGTTCCAGGCAACGACCCCACCCTGATGTTTACCAATTCGGGCATGGTGCAGTTCAAAGATGTGTTTTTAGGCACCGACAAACGCTCTTATGTGCGCGCTGCCTCTGTCCAAGCCTGTTTGCGTGCAGGTGGCAAACACAACGACCTAGAGAACGTGGGCTACACCGCCCGTCACCACACCTTCTTTGAAATGTTGGGCAACTGGAGTTTCGGCGACTATTTCAAACGCGAAAGCCTGAAGTGGGCCTGGGAGTTACTGACCGAGGTCTACAAATTACCGAAAGAACGCTTGCTCGCCACCGTCTACGAGGAAGACGACGAGGCCTACGATATTTGGACCAAAGAAATCGGCTTGCCCGCAGACCGCGTCATCCGCATCGGCGACAACAAAGGCGGGCGCTACAAAAGCGACAACTTTTGGATGATGGCCGACACCGGCCCTTGCGGTCCGTGCAGCGAGATTTTTTATGACCACGGCCCCCATATTCCCGGCGGCCCTCCCGGCAGCCCAGAGGAAGACGGCGACCGTTTCATCGAAATCTGGAACAACGTGTTCATGCAATTCAATATGGCGGAAGACGGCTCAGTCTCGCCATTGCCCGCGCCATGTGTGGATACCGGCATGGGCTTAGAGCGCCTTGCTGCCATCTTGCAGCATGTGCACAGCAATTACGAAATCGA
>DDYJ01000211.1:14045-14266 GCA_002347905.1 Comamonadaceae bacterium UBA2237
AACGCCGCATCGTGCGCCGCGCTATTCGCCATGGCTACAAACTGGGCCAGAAAAAACCTTTCTTCCACAAACTCATGCCTGATCTTGTGGCCTTGATGGGAAAGGCATACCCCAGTTTGGCATCTCAGGCAGATCGAATTGCCGCGATTTTGAAAGCCGAAGAAGAGCGCTTTTATGAAACGCTAGAAATCGGTATGCACATCTTGGATGAAGCCCTGGGC
>DDYJ01000211.1:14294-15755 GCA_002347905.1 Comamonadaceae bacterium UBA2237
CTGGTGACGTGGCCTTCAAATTGCACGACACCTATGGCTTTCCCCTTGATTTGACCAACGATGTGTGCCGCGAGCGTGGCGTGACTGTCGACGAAGTAGGCTTCCATGCAGCCATGGACAAGCAGAAAAACCAAGCCCGTGCCGCTGGCAAATTCAAAATGGACAAGGCCTTGGAGTACACAGGGGCAGGTAATGCGTTTGTCGGGTACGAATCGTTGGCAACCAACGCCAAAGTGGTGGCCTTGTATCTGGAAGGTGTTGCAGTTGCCGAACTCAAAACCGGCCAAACGGGCTCGGTTGTCTTGGACACCACCCCTTTCTATGCAGAAAGCGGTGGACAGGTGGGCGACCAAGGCCTGCTGAAAAGCAGCTCTGCCACTTTTGAAGTAGCAGATACCCAAAAAATCAAAGCCGATGTGTTTGCCCACCATGGCACCAATACCCATGGCACCCTGGCCGTTGGTGACCAGGTGCAGGCGCAAGTCAACACTGCCCTTCGTGAAGCCACGGTGCGCAACCACTCCGCCACCCACTTGATGCACAAAGCCTTGCGTGAAGTGCTTGGTAGCCATGTGCAACAAAAAGGCTCCTTGGTCGACGCTGACAAAACGCGCTTCGACTTTGCGCACAACGCCCCAGTCACCTCCGCCGAAATTGCGCAAATCGAAGCCAAAGTGAACGCAGAAATCTTGGCCAACGCCCAAGCCCAAGCCCGGGTGATGGACATCGAGTCTGCCCAAAAAACTGGCGCCATGATGCTGTTTGGGGAAAAGTACGGCGAGACCGTGCGCGTGCTCGACATAGGTTCGAGCCGTGAACTATGCGGTGGTACCCATGTACAACGGACCGGCGATATTGGCTTGTTCAAAATAGTGGGCGAGAGCGGTGTGGCGGCAGGTGTGCGCCGTATCGAGGCCATTACTGGCAGCAATGCATTGGCTTATTTGCAGTCTTTGGAGAACTCCGTAGCCCTTGCCGCTGGCGCTTTGAAAGCACCTACCGCAGAGCTGAACGCCCGCATCGCCCAAGTGCTAGACCACGTCAAATCTTTGGAAAAAGAAGTCGCTGCACTCAAAGGCAAATTGGCGTCGAGTCAAGGGGATGACTTGATCGGGCAGGCCGTCGATGTCCATGGCGTCAAAGTGTTAGCGGCCACGCTGGAAGGCGCAGACGCCAAATCCTTGCGCGACACCATGGACAAGTTGAAAGACAAGCTCAAAACCGCAGTCATTGTGTTGGCAGCCTTAGATGGCAGCAAAGTGCAAATTGCTGCTGGCGTGACAGCCGACACCGTGGGCAAAGTTAAAGCCGGTGAGTTGGTGAACTTTGTGGCCCAGCAAGTTGGTGGCAAAGGTGGCGGCAAAGCCGACATGGCAATGGCAGGTGGCACGGATCCATCAGGACTGCCTAAGGCTTTGGCGAGTGTGCAGGCTTGGGTGACTAAGGCGCTGGGCTGATAAA
>DDYJ01000194.1:0-1291 GCA_002347905.1 Comamonadaceae bacterium UBA2237
TGGTGCAAAACGACCAAAGCCGCGTGGCCAACGTGATACGCAGCATGATCCAAACGCAATAAACAAATTAGAACTGTCACATGCTTGATTTCGCGCAAGAAGTAGATGCCACGCTTGAAAAATTGCGCGTGCCTGACCCACAACGCAGTGGCACCTTGGTGCGCTTGGTCGGGTTGACATTAGAGACACGCGGCATCATGGCGCCCTTAGGCGCATGTTGCGAAGTGATTGGCCAACACGGCCACCGTATTGAAGCCGAGGTAGTGGGTTTCAACGATCGTACTCTGTATTTGATGCCCTTCACCGACCCCGTAGGCGTAGGCCCTGGGGACATGGTGCGCGTAATGCGCAACTCCGGCCAAGTGCGTTTGGGTGATGGCTTATTAGGCCGTGTGATTGACGGTCGCGGACAACCTTTAGACGGTCGTCCCTTACCTGAATTACCAGACCAAATGACTTTGTTTGGTCGTCCGCTCAATCCTATGGAGCGTGGTCCTATCAAATCTATTTTGGATGTGGGCGTAAAGGCTATCAACTCGGTATTGACAGTGGGTCAAGGCCAGCGCATTGGTTTGGTTGCTGGCTCTGGTGTGGGCAAAAGCATTTTGCTCGGCATGTTGACCCGCTTCACCAAAGCCGACATCGTAGTGATTGGTTTGATTGGTGAGCGTGGCCGTGAAGTGCAAGCCTTTATCAGTGAATCGCTGGGGGATGAAGGCTTGGCGAAGTCTGTGGTGATCGCAGCACCTGCCAACGTATCGCCTGTGCTGCGATTAAAAGCCACCCATATGACCCATGTTGTTGCAGAATATTTCCGCGACAAAGGTTGGAACGTGTTGATGCTGTGCGACAGTTTGACGCGTGTGGCACATGCCCAGCGAGAGATCGGTTTGGCGATTGGCGAACCCCCGACCGCCAAAGGCTATCCTCCTTCTGTGTTTGCCTTGTTACCTAATTTGATTGAACGCGGCGGCGTTGGCAGACATGGACACGGCTCCATCACATCCATCTACACCGTTCTCGCCGAAGGTGACGACGTATCCGATCCTATTGTGGACATTGCACGCGCCTCCCTAGACGGGCAGGTGATGTTGTCTCGCACATTGGCTGACCAAGCGCATTACCCTGCGATTGATTTGAACGGTTCGATTTCCCGTGTGATGCAAACCTTGGTTGATAGCGAATCATTGCGCCAGGCCAATCGCTTCAGGCGTCTATGGTCTGTCTACCAACAAAATGCCGACTTGGTACAAGTGGGCGCCTATGAGGCAGGAACCAACCCGGAGTTGGA
>DDYJ01000194.1:1351-6346 GCA_002347905.1 Comamonadaceae bacterium UBA2237
GCAGCCTGGCCCATCTTGGCAAAAAAAGCCAAAGAAAAGTGCGACAAAGCCATGGCCGCCTTGGTCAAGGGGCGCGAGAAAATTAAAACTCTAGAGCAAAGCCGTGGGCGAATGGAAGCGCTTTATGCCGACTACCTAGCGCGATCGATAGAAGCAGAAAAAAACGCGCTCAGCATGCAAGAGACAGTGAACTTTCGTGGATTCTTGCAACAGATACAGACTTTGATTAAGCGTGTTGACGTCGATCTTGAGCACGCTAAATTTGAGTTGGATGTTCTCAAAGGTAATTTGCTAGCAGCCGAGAAAAAACGCATACAAATGGAAACCTTGCAAGAGCAAGATGAGCGCCGCATAAGAGAGGCAGCCGCTAAGCGCGAGCAACGCGCGATGGATGCTGCGGGTGTGATGCTATTCAATATGAAATGAACACTTTGAAGTAAATACGCCTATTGCGTGAATTTGTATCAGCTTCTGTTTTAGCCTTCAAAAGACGATTGCCACCCAGCCTGCAACCAATGCCAATAGTGGGGTTTGAATTCCCAAGGAATCAGCGTGGTGGGCACATCGTTTGAAAACACATGTGAAGTTAGATGGTCAAACCAAATACCTTGTGCGTGCAAGCTGTGCACCAAGGATTGGTTATAAGCTGCGTCCATGTCTTTTGGATAAACACCTTGACGCACATCTTGTGTACGCAAAGTCTTTGTGTTTACAACTTGGGTAGGACCCGACAACACATCATGCACGCTGCCCCAATCTCGGCCTTGCAAAGTGATTTTGAGTGCGCAAAGTTCTTTTTCTACCTGGAATTCATCGCGGATGCGGTAGCGGTGTTGGCCCAACATGTTGTCAAACCAGATACTTGCATGCGGATGCTGTGCCAGTATGTCAGGGAGGTGAGTCATTGCATCTAGCCGATGGTGCGTGATCTGCATTTGGCTTTGTCGCAGTGCTGCCCCATGGCGCCAGTTAAATAGGCGCTGGGCGAGGGGGTCGATGTCATAAGCGTCAATCTGCGTGAATTGGGTGAGCCATGGGGTAGGCATCATCCAACCCGCACTGCATCCCATCAACAGCAAATGCGTGTGACGCGGCTGGCAACGCGCTAAAAAGTATTCAATATGCGCTACCGTGGGTTGCCAACGCTTGCGGGATTGGAAGGCGTGCACATGCCAGTTCAGTCCGCCTGTGCCGCCTGCGTCTACTAGGTCTTTGAATATTTTGCGCATTCCCATAACTCGGAACTATAGCTTTGCGAGATTCCAGAGAGTGCCAATTTGACCTGGCATATTGATTGCGATGTTTATGGGAACAGGCACTTTAGGTGTCAATAAACCGTCATTGCGCACAGGAAATTCATCATGCAAAGCTTCAATTGGGCCCAGTTCATTGCCAGTACGTTCAGCATCATGCTGCTACTAGGCGCTGCATGGTGGTGGGTCAAGCGCAATAAATCTATGGGTATCCAAGGCAACGGCCAACGTCGTATTCAGTTGGTGGAAGCCTTGCCTTTGAGCTTGAAGCACAAGATGGTGTTGATCCAAATTGACAACCAAATGGTGTTGGCAAGTGTCAGCCCCAGCGAAGTCAAAACCTTGCACGCATGGACCGAGGAGACATCGCATGTTGCGTAAACCCGTTTCCTTCAAACTAACCTTCGTCTTGATGGCGTTGTTACTGGTCGCCATGTGCGTGATGCCGATGATGGCGCAAGCGCAAGGCATACCACTGGTCAATGTGAGTGGCGGCAAAGGCGGCCAACAATACAGCATGAGCCTGCAATTGCTGGGCTTGATGACAACGCTCACCTTGTTGCCATCGATGTTGTTGATGATGACTTCTTTTGTACGCATCATCATCGTGTTATCCATCCTGCGCCAAGCATTGGGCACTGCACAAACACCTCCCAATACAGTCTTGGTAGGACTGGCTTTGTTTTTGACCTTCTTCATCATGTCGCCCGTCTTTGAGTCGGTGTACAAAGATGCAGTCGGCCCCTATATGAATGCCAATTTGGACTTTGACAAAGCTTTGATCAAAGCCGAAGCACCTGTTCGTGATTTCATGATGAAGCAAACCCGCGAAGACGATATTGCGATGTTCATGCAAATCGCCAATCGCCGTGAGTTAGACAACGCGTCACAAGTTCCTTTCACAACCTTGATGCCCGCGTTCATCACGTCTGAGATCAAGAGTGCTTTCACGATTGGTTTCTTGATCTACATCCCCTTTGTGGTGATCGACTTGATCGTCGCCAGTGTGTTGATGTCGATGGGCATGATGATGCTCTCACCCATGATTATTTCGATGCCAATCAAACTCATGTTGTTTGTATTGATCGACGGGTGGACGCTCTTGATGGCGTCTCTCTCTAATAGTTTTGTTTTTTAAGGAAGAACCACCATGGACTCTGCAGCCGTAGTAGATTTAGCCCGCCAAGCGCTTTGGATGACCATGCTCATCTCCGCACCTTTGCTGGTGGTTGGCCTATTAGTCGGTTTAGTGGTCGGGGTTTTCCAGGCTGCTACGTCGATCAACGAACAAACGCTGAGTTTTATCCCTAAAGTTTTTGCGATTGGCTTGACAGTCTCCATCATGGGCGGTTGGATGATCAATACCATGGTGGATTACACCAAAGCCATCTTCACGCGCATTCCCAGTTTGTTCATGTGATTTTGGGTCATGAACCTCGCGCTGATAGATATTCTTGAAAAGTTTTTGGTCATCATTTGGCCAATGCTCCGCTTGTCGGCGTTTTTAGCGTTCACATCTATTTTTTCTATCCGCGCAGTCAATTTGCGTATTCGCATGTGTTTGGGTTTTGCCTTGGCATTCTTTGTGTCACAGCAAATTGATATTCCACGAATCGATCCACTGACTGGGGAAGGCCTGCAAGAAATATTCCGCCAAATATTGATTGGCTTGACTATGGGGTTGGTATTTCAAGTGGCTTCAGCCACGCTGGTTGTAGCAGGACAGGCGATATCGGGTTCAATGGGTTTATCGATGGCCAACATGATTGACCCCAATATGGGTAGCGTGCCCGTGCTGTCTGCATTTTTCAACATCATGGGTACCTTGATATTTCTAGGTATCGGTGGCCATTTGATTGTGTTCGGACTCGTGCTCGAGTCATTCAAGTTATTGCCAATTGGCCAAGAGTTCTTTTCGCAAGACATGTTGGGCAAGATGATCAACTGGAGTGCCATGATGTTCTTAGGTGCACTATTAATAGGCCTACCAGTGATGATGACCCTGCTCTTCATCAATATTGGCCTTGGATTTGTAGCCCGTGCTGCACCGAGTTTGAATATTTTTACCGTGGGCTTTCCCGCCTTGATCTTGGTGGGATTTATCATTTTGATTTTCTCTATGGGCAATAACGTCTCCCGCATCCAATGGGTGTGGGCACAGTCGTTTCTGGTCCTGCGATCCTTTTTAGGAAGTTGATTAGGTAGCAGATATGGCAGAAGAAAGCGGCCAAGATAAAACCGAAGAACCTACGGCGCAACGACTAAGTAAAGCGCGCGAGGAAGGCCAAATTGCGCGTTCGCAAGAACTCGCTCCTGCCGCCATGATGGTGATGGCGACTTTGTTCTTCACCATGATGGGCCAGTACATTTTCAACAGCATGGGCAATTTGTTCAAAAGCCAATTGCAGTTCGATAGAAAAATAAGCGATAAAGCCGAATTACTGCCTGCTATTTTTGGCTCTGCCATCGTCGATGGGTTTGTTATCGTGTTGCCACTGATCGCAATCTTGGCGGTTGTGGCGGCTTTGTCGACCACCCTATCGGGTGGTTTTATTTTCTCTCCCAAACTTGCCCTGCCGAATTTCGGCAAGCTCAATCCTATGAGCGGTTTGAAGCGCATGTTTGGTACCGATGCGCTAATTCAATTAGGTAAATCGATTGCTAAGTTTTTAGTGGTTGGCGCCATTTTGTTAGTGTCGGTCATGAACAATTTGAACGACTTGACCAATATTTCGCAAATGGATTTAGGCCAAGCGGTGAAGGTGGCTGGCACCATCATTGTGGATTCTTGCTTTTGGCTGAGTTTGGGCTTGGTTTTGGTGGCATTGGTCGATGTGCCATTGCAGCGTCACCAATTGAACAACAAGCTCAAGATGACCAAGCAAGAGGTCAAAGACGAGATGAAGAACTCGGAAGGTAACCCAGAAGTCAAGGGCCAGATCCGCCGTCGCCAACGCGAAATCTTGAACAACAAGATGATGACCAAGGTCAAAGACGCAGACGTTGTTATNNGCCAAGGGCGATGACGGATTGGCCGCTCGTATTCGTGATGAAGCGACCAAGCATGGTGTCTATTTATTTGAAGCACCGTTGCTAGCCCGCGCCTTATACTTCACGACTAAGTTGGATCACCCTATCCCAGAAGCGCTCTACCATGCTGTGGCTCAGGTGATTGCCTTTGTGTTTAGCCTGAATCAGTCTTACGGAAGAGGCCAAGAAGTGATCAAGCCGGACCCGAAAATTCCTGATGAGATGAAATTTGACGCCAATGGCGCCTTGATGAACTCTTAATCTCAAATGTTGCCCGCATGACCGATATCTTCCAAAGCCCAGGTGACCGATTACGGTTTGAAATCCTTCTGAAATCACTGACCGAAGGCAGTATCAATTTAGCTGTCCTAAGTCAACATGATTTGGTGTTGGATTTTTATGGCAACTTGTTTGAAGAACGCTTGCGCGCTGCAGGTGAACAAAACATTGAGTTTTGTACATCTACCAGTTCTGAGCAATTGGTGCAAACCTTCAACGACATCTTGTCAGAGCTCACACTCAACCAGGCCATTGAAAAAGAAAAAAAATTAGCGCCACGCCGCTTCTTGGTATTTCGCGATTCCATCTTGATGCAAGAGTTTGAGTTGCAGTTGTTGGCCAGATTGGTCAATGGTTTTCCTGCCGGCAATATCAGTGTGATTTTGTTGATCAACAGTGCTGGTAACTACCGTAAAAAACTAGAAGCCTTTGG
>DDYJ01000194.1:6381-14205 GCA_002347905.1 Comamonadaceae bacterium UBA2237
AGCGCCTGCATCTGAGCCACCTGTTTTGCAACCGATGTCGGTCGAAGACTCGGAAGAGGCGCTCAAGCAACTCAATATGCCTAAGAAAACGTCTTGGCGCATACCAGGGCTTGGAAAAAAAACGCAACCGCAACCTGCTCCCACGTCCTCAGGTGTTGCGCCAACACCTGCACCGGCACCTCCATCTACCCCTGCTTCTTCACCTACGCCACCGCAAGAAGTTCCACCTGTTGCAGTCTTTGATGCGCAAAGCCCGCGTGATCCTGTGTTGGGTGCACCTGTTTTAGGTGTGCCGACTGCAGTTTCCAATGCAACTCCTGCACAGGCTGCCGAGGCAGATGTATTTACGCGCAGTTCAAGTAAGCCCCGTTGGGGCTTGGTGCTATCTGTATTTCTGATGTCATTAGCGATCTTTGGCTATATGTACAAAGACATGTTGGTGGAAGAAGCAGAACTTTTTAAGAAATATTTGCTGCGCGGAACTCCCGCTGCACCAGCGCCCGCACCTGAGCCCGTGGCAAGTACACCAGAACCTGCCGCGTCTGGCGTGGTGCCTGCGGTAAGCGACGTGGCCTCGGGTGCGGTTGATATGCAGGCAGTTCCAGCAAGTGGCACCAGCATAGCCGCCGCGTCCCCAGCTTCGGAGCCTGTTGTGGCTGTCCCTGTCAAAGAGAAAGAGGCAGAGAAAAAAGAGCCCTCTAAAAAAGAGGCTCAAATTAATGCGCCTCAAACCGATAAGATATCTGATGCTGATTGGGTCAACCAATTGCCAGATGACGGATTTGTCCTGCAGTTAGCAGCATTTGACGCCGAAGACGAAATACTCGCCTTCAAACGCAGCCATGCGGCCTATGCCACAGCGCGTGTGATGCAGGTAAGAAAAAAAGATACCAACAAGCGTTATTTCATCTTGTTGGCGGGGCCATTTGAGACCAAGCCAGAGGCAGACCGATTTATGAAAACTAGCCCCTTGCTTGCAAAAGGATGGTTACGTAGCGTGAAATCTGTCAAAGCACAACTGACTAAGGCCTAAGAGACGAGGATCGACATGAGTAGTACCGAAGCCGAAGTTATCTCTACCAAAGGCCATGAGACCTTTGAGCCAGCATTTGAATCTGACAAGGTGCCACGCATTGAGGTGCCCAACTTGCCTGAGGATGCACAAGGACTTACTGCGAGGGAATTAGCCCAACTCCCCACTTTGCACGAGTCAGAAACAGATCACACACCTCAAGCGACGAAGGAGGTTGCTCCTACTAAGACTGAATCCTCCGATCCAGTCGCTGATGCACCGAGCGCTTCAGTCTTAGCCACGCTAGATGCACTGCCTGTGTTGGACGAGGAGCATGCTCAAGAGATGCCTGTTCACGTCGATACATGGATAGAGGTGCTCCAAAAACGCACCGAAAAGCTAACCGAGGACATCCGACTGCTACATGCGCGGCTCGATGTTTTAGAAAAACAATCAAAGGGTTGACCATGGCGGAAGCAGAAAAAAATACGGACGACACGGCGGTGCTTGAAGCACCGGCGAATGAAGTCGAATCTACGGACGCAGTGGAGTCAGGTGAAAACACGTCTGAAGGCGAGTCTGAACCAATTTTGGATGTAGATGCAACGGCTGACCGCTTGACAGATATTGCTAGCCAATCCTTAGACAGCAACGAAGTCGCCCGTCAAATTGAAGAACTGACTTCGGTAGTTTTAGACTCTGCCGAGGTGTCAACACGTTCTGCGTCTATTGCTGCGGACGTCAGTAGCGCTATGCGTATGGTGGTTGCAAAAATCGAAGAAACCAACCGCCGCAATGTCTTGCATTCGCGCATCATGCTTGGCGCCATTTGCGTTAGTTTATTGGTCGCTATGGGATTTTTCTTTGGCATCACCTTAAAAATGACCAAGTCGATCAAAGAATTGGATGTGATGACATACGCCATGTCCAAGCGCATGATCGAAATTGATGGAAGTATCAGCGCGATTGGGAAAACGAATTCTGATTTCTCGGGAATCACTGAAAAGCAAGAAGAACTCAACACCACGCAAAAGAATGTTGCCAACCGTTTAGACGAAATTGGCCGCGTGATGTCTGGCATGCCCAACTTGGTCGCCGATCAAAACAACAAGTTGATCGATGCCAAATTGCTCGCCATGAACAAATCTTTGGCATCTATGGACGCCAAGATTGCTGCCAATATGGACGCTGACAAATTGAAGCAGCAACCTGTGCAATTGGTGTTGACTGAAATCCAAAAATTACGTACGGAAACCAACCAAAGCTTGCAAAGCATGCGCTCCGAAATGAACCAGAGCTTGCAAACGCGCGATAAATTACAAGCGTCTGCTTATGAAGAAGCAGTCAAGCGTGCCAGCAATGCTGCAACTGCCGCTCAAAAAGCAGCTGACAGTGCAGTAGCGGCTGAAAAGGCCACAGCAGCAGAGCGACTGAACGCCCAAAAAGCGGCTGCTGAAAAAGCGGCTGCTTTGCGCTTTGCACCGGCTGAAAAGCCGCCAGAGCGAACCCAAGCCGATAAAGCTGCTGCAGAAAAAGCGGCTGCGGAAAGAGCGGCAGCCAAGGCGGCTGCTGAGAGAGCTGCAGCTTTGGCAGCCGAGCGTGCCGCGGCAGCCGAGCGTGCCGCGGAGAAAGCCAGAGCGGCTGCCGCCCAAGCTGCTGCTGCATCTGCGGCACCACCACCAGCACCAGTGGTTCGCGAGCGTCCTATTCAGTACCCTAGAGCGGCCGACTAAGCGTTTAGCCCAAATCGACTGGCACTTGCATATGTCCAGTCTTGGTAAGTCACTGGTAAGTTACTGATGTCTTTTTGTAGCAATGCCAGAGGCGCGACCGTATCCACCAACTCCGATAAATGCAGAACTTGTGTTTCACTCACGCGTTGCATGATGTGCCGAGGAGAAAACTCACTCGGGTCATTTAGTCCAGCAGCTTCTAATAATTCTTGCAATGCCTCGAGTGTGTGGCGATGGAAGTTTTCAACCCGTTCTGCTTTGCTAGGGACTACCAGCGCCATTTGACGCTTGGGGTCTTGCGTAGTCACACCAGTGGGGCAATTGCCCGTGTGGCATGTCTGCGCTTGTATGCACCCCAGTGCAAACATAAAACCGCGTGCACTGTTACACCAATCCGCACCCAAAGCAAAAGCACGCGCCATATCAAATGCGCTGATGATCTTGCCACTTGCACCCACCCGAATTTGTTCGCGCAAACCTGCGCCCACCAAAGTGTTGTGTACTAAGCGCAAGCCTTCTTGTAGCGGCATACCTATGTGGTCAGAGAACTCAAGAGGCGCTGCACCTGTGCCGCCTTCAGCACCATCGACTACGACGAAGTCTGGATAAATTTTGCTCTCCAAAATGGCTTTGACAATGCCAAACCATTCCCAAGGATGGCCGATACAAAGCTTTATGCCCACCGGTTTTCCGTCGCTTAAATCGCGCAGCTGTTGCACGAATTGCATCAATTCAAGAGGAGTAGAAAAACTGCTGTGGCTTGAAGGCGAAACACAATCTTCACCAATGCCCACACCGCGCGCCTCTGCAATTTCTTCTGTGACTTTGGCGCCTGGCAAAACACCACCATGCCCAGGCTTGGCGCCTTGGCTGAGTTTGATTTCGACCATCTTCACCTGGTCAGATTTCACGTTATCAGTGAAATGTTCAGGACTGAAATTGCCAGACGCATCACGGCAACCAAAATAGCCTGAGCCAATTTCCCAAATCAAATCACCACCATGTGTGCGATGGTGGCGCGAGATCGAGCCTTCGCCAGTGTCATGCGCAAAACCACCGCGCTTAGCGCCTAAGTTCAATGCCAATATGGCATTGGCACTCAGCGCGCCAAAACTCATGGCAGAGATATTGAAACGGCTCATGCTGTAGGGTTGCTTGCAATCGTTACCACCAACTTGAATGCGAAAGTCATGGCTATTGAGTTTGGTCGTTGCAATCGAATGGTTGATCCATTCATAGCTGACCGAACGCACATCGAGTTGTGTGCCAAAAGGGCGTTTGTCGCTTTCTCCTTTTGCACGCGAATAGACCAAACTACGTTGGGCACGAGAAAACGGTGTGGCGTCTGTTTCAGACTCTAAAAAATATTGCCGAATCTCTGGGCGAATGTATTCAAGCATAAAGCGCAAATGCCCGATAACGGGGTAGTTGCGCAAAATGGCATGGTGTTCTTGTTTGAGGTCGTGCAAGCCGACCAAACTTAAAAATAAAAATAAAACAGGCCACCAACCGCTTAAACCTGTGACGCCTGCACCAAGTAAGGTGAAGACCAGTAAGACCACTGATGCTAAAAATGCGGTGTAGCGCACCGGATAGATCTCGTTTAATTTCTCCAGCATGCGGCTAACTCCTTAGGCGTTGGGAAGAACTATCTTCGTTGGTTGAGTTTCGCCGCTAGTTTAGTTTGAGCCAAAGCCGAGACCTCAGAGCGTAGGCGCGCAGAAGTGAGTTGTTGTTCGGCAACGTGTTGTACATCTTTGAGGTGCGACATGATGGACGAACGAAGATCGACTAAATCAGCTTCTAACTTGCGCGCACGCTCTTGTAATTCGCGTTGCAAGGCCATGCGTTGTGTCAATAAATTGACCTCTGCAGCAATCGTGCGCCAAGTTTGGGTGAGCTCATCAGTCGGCGCAACACGTAATTGGTCGAACAATTCGTTGATCAAGGGATCAAACATAGGAGAGCTAGTGTCTTGCGGTTGCACGGGCTCTTGCGTTTCAGTCAGCGTGGGCACTTTCTCAGGGGCGTAGTTGTATGAAGGCACAGATGGCTCTTCGGCAGGTGCAGGAGCAGACGCCGCACGCGCATGCGATTGCAGCAAAGCATTGACCTGTCCCCAGCCGTCATCAGGCGAATACTGCTTGAGACCTTTAAATGATAAAAATTGTGGTTCTGTGCTCATTTGCTCAACATGCCCATGGACATGCGTTTAAGAAACTGAGGGATACCCATAGAAGAAATACTTGCAGTCTCTTCCACTGCAGGCTGCGAAGCAGGTGTAGGTTTTGTCGTGCCATTGGCCTGATCTGCAGTTTCAGCAGGAGGCGCACTATCACCCACTTTATGCAAACGATGGCGTCCTAAAACAGAATACTGGTTTGACAAAGTACTAGTGCGAGCCAACAAGTTTTTCGGTGGCGCGTTGAGCGTATTAGATTGTTGGGTGCTACGAACGCCGTTGAGCGCATTGATGCGCGTCGACGCAGTCGTTTGACGCATGCCTTGTGCGCTCGCGCGCATTTCACGTGCTGTACAAACCGCTTTACCAAATTCAATGAAAGATGTCCCGCACTCGTCGGGTAAGTCCATCAAATAACCACGCTCAAACATTTCACGCGCGCTTTGCGCTTCCAACACAGGTGGCGACAACATAAAGCTGACAGGGAACCGTTGCTTGGTGAAGGTATCGCTTTGCATTTGCTCGTTGTGCACGCGTGTTGGACAAACCAGCAATGTGGGTGGCGTGTGGATAGCTGAATCAAATACCCAACGGTGGCGGCTCAAGAACCCAGCGGTCGCGGCGAGTTCAATCTCAGAAACCGATGTCGGCACAATGACTAAGTCGTATTCAAACATCAATTCACCGGCGATGGAATCAGTCCATGTCAAATCGCAAATCACTAAGTCTGAACTGCTAGCGGCACGTCGTAAATGCAAACGTGCATCGAGGATAGGACGGTTGCCGCCTTGGTCGAGCGGCAAGATATGGTGTTGCACCACGATGCCAATATTAGGCGCGCGATTCAACCAGGTGCTGGAGGAACCGTGGGTGTCAAAGTCGACCAAAGTCACACTTTGCCCAAGACGGCGCATGTATGCTGCCAGATTAGCAGACACTGTGCTCTTGCCGACACCACCCTTTTGACTGGTGACCAAAATTTTGAAAGTAGACATTCACTAACTCCAGATTCGATAGCCACTGCTTTATGAAATAAAAAGCAGAAGCGGGAGGTGGAATTTAAATGCTAGATGGAATACCGTCAACACTGACAATTTTGTGATTAAGTCGTCTAAAACGACAAAAATATCACTTTGAAGAATTAATTAGTATTCAAAAATTTTAAAAAAGAAACTAAATGAAGAATAAATGCTATGTTGTTGATTTGTATTGTTTTTTAAAAAGTGTCAAAAAAAACAACACTTTTCTTAATTCATGGATGTTTTCCCTGTCACAAGCCGTGCAAAGGCCTCTAGTAAACTGTGTTGGTCTTAAACATTTGAGCAATCTAACTATGTCTCTTACACAAATCACCCGAATTACCACAGCCTCAGTTGCCCTCATGCTTGCTGCTTGCAGCTCGACCAAACTTGCTGAAACTGGAGATGTCACAGGCAAGGCGGTTGTAGCGGCCCCCGCAAGCCCAGCCCCAGCGCAGTCTTCTGTTGCTCCTGTTGTGGCTGACCACTTGAACCCCAATAGTTTGATTTCCAAAGAGCGAAGCGTCTACTTTGACTTTGACCAATTTGTTATCAAAGCCAATGACGGTCCTTTGATCGAGCGTCAAGGTAAATATCTAGCTAGCAAACCAAGCTTGACAATTCGCGTGGAAGGCAATGCCGATGAGCGCGGTGGTCGTGAATACAACTTGGCTTTGGGACAAAAGCGTGCAGACGCTGTTGTGCGCGCATTGAAAGTCTATGGTGTTGGCGATAAGCAGCTCGAAGCAGTGAGCTTTGGTAGCGAAAAACCATTTGCCCAAGGACACGACGAATCCGCATGGGCACAAAATCGCCGCGTTGATTTGGCCTATCCTAATAAGTAACTTCCAATCAATGCCAAGTCGTAGCTGTTGCATCTGCTGATGCAACTCAATAGCGAAGTAATCACCACACCACCGCGCGCTTCGGCCACGGTGGTGTTGTTACGTGATGCCCCACAAAAAGGGCTAGAAGTATTTATGTTGCGCCGCCATACCGACTCAGCAGTGTTAGGAGGTGCTTACGTTTTTCCAGGTGGTAAATTAGACGAAGCCGACAGCAGTGACCATGTGCTGCGGCATTTAGACAGAGCCCCGCACGACCTGCACCAAGCATTGGCTGAACCAGAGATTCAAACCTCCATGGCGGCAGGCTTGTATGTAGCCGCAATTCGTGAAGCCTTAGAAGAGTGCGGCGTGTTGTATGCCCGTGCCCGTAATAGCGAAGCCTTGGCACACAATAAGTTGCAACGCGCGCAATGGCAAAAGCGATTGCACGCTGGCGAAACATTTGCCGATGTTTTGGCCTCTGGTGATTTGCAACTAGACACGCAGCATTTGGCTCCATGGTCTAGATGGATCACACCGCGCATGCCGTCTGTCACCAGCAAGCGATTTGATACACGGTTTTTTGTGGCCGTATTGCCAGTCAACCAGACACCCATACATGACGATGTTGAGGCAGTAGACAGCATTTGGTTGACGCCGCGTGAAGCGTTGCTGCGTTATTGGGACCGCGGCATCAGCATGGCCCCGCCACAAATCATGACCTTGGTGAACTTACTGCCCTACAGCGATTGCGCGAGTGTATTGCGTGCGGCGCTGGCAAGAAAACCTTCTGCTGTGATGCCAGAAACATTTGACGCAGATGGGCTTCGCCACATTTGCTACCCGGGTGACCCTCAGCACTCCATTCGAGAAAAAGCCATGCTTGGTCCTACTCGATTGCGTTTTATTGAGGGACGCTTTGAGCCTAAAGAGGGTGTGGGGGCGTTTTTAGACCCTGAAGGGTTGAATTTGGTGGCGCTTCACGGATTCGAACCGCGGACCTGTGGATTATGATTCCATCGCTCTAACCGACTGAGCTAAAGCGCCGAAC
>DDYJ01000049.1:0-158 GCA_002347905.1 Comamonadaceae bacterium UBA2237
ACCAAGTTTTCGTTGTAATCGCCAAATGCTTCTTCTGGCTCCAAATGCAAGTCGATTTGAGCGCCAACGTCATGGCCTTGGAGAGATTCTTCAATTTTTTTGAACAGGTCGTGTCCACCGACCACAAATTCCACGGGATCTTCCAAGGTGTCGAGCAC
>DDYJ01000049.1:204-5895 GCA_002347905.1 Comamonadaceae bacterium UBA2237
GATTTCCATAGGGCAAAATTGTCGCACGATGCACATCCAACACCCTCTAACTCTGCTTGGCGGCATCAGTCCCGCTCAATTCATGCAACGCTATTGGCAGCGCAAGCCCTTGTTGGTGCGCCAGGCCATACCTGACTTCAAGCCGTTGGTGGACCGCGCGTCTTTGTTCGCTATGGCTGCTCGGAGCGAGGTGGAGTCGCGATTGGTGGTTAAACCTTTTAAGCTGCAACACGGGCCCTTTCCCCGCGGCAAACTGCCCAAACTCAGCCAAAAAGAGTGGACATTGCTGGTGCAGGGTGTGGACTTGCACGACGACAAGGTCGCCGACCTGATGCACCAATTTCGTTTTGTCCCAGACGCGCGTTTAGACGATGTGATGATTAGCTTCGCCACCGACGGTGGCGGCGTCGGCCCCCACTTTGACAGCTACGACGTGTTTCTGTTCCAAGCCCATGGGCAAAGAAAGTGGCGCATCGGTAAACAGAAAGACTTGTCTTTGGTCGAAGGCGTTGATCTAAAAGTGCTTGCAAATTTCAATCCTTCGCACGAGTATGTCTTAAACCCTGGTGACATGCTGTATCTGCCGCCGCGTTATGCGCATGACGGTATCGCTGTAGGCGAATGCATGACCTATTCGATAGGCTTTCGTTCCCCCTCACAAAACGACTTGGCGCGTGAATTGCTCATGCGCTTGAGCGATGAAACAGAGGACTTAGAAGCTGTGCTCTACCAAGACCCACGCCAAGGGGCGGTAGAGCAGGCGGGTCTGATTCCTGAAACTCTGCAAACCTTTGCCCAAGTTGCAGTGGACAAGGCATTGAAAGATCCACAAGTATTTGCTCGGGTATTGGGGGAGTATTTGACCGAGCCCAAACCCAATGTCTGGTTTGTTGAGAGGCGTTTGTCTAGACTGCCCAACCAGTTGCAACTCGATAGACGCAGTCGGATGATGTACGACGGTAAACATATTTTTTGCAATGGCGAGAGTTGGCGCGCCAGCGGCCCGGACGCCCGACTGTTGAGGCTCCTGGCCGACCAACGTGCTTTGACGCAGGCGCAACTCCAAGGCGCCAGCACTGCAGCCAAAGGCTTGTTGCTAGATTGGTGTAACTTGGGTTGGCTGAAAGTCGACTAAATTGAAAAATTATCGCTAAAGATGCAAATTGACTCCAAACTGACAATCGAACAATTTTTTGGTAGGAATTACCCTATAATAAGTGTCTGAGTATGAGGGGGCGACTCCATCAGCTCGGTCATGGTGCAAACCATGACAATTTCTAGAAATTGTTTTATCCCATTTAAGGAAATTTGACATGACAAAATCGCTCCTCTTGGCGACCCTTTTGGCTGCTGCTGCACTCGTTGCTTGTGGCAAAAAAGAAGAACCAGCTGCTCCTGCTGCTGCACCAGCTCCTGCTGCTGAGGCTTCTGCTCCTGCACCTGCTGCTGACGCATCTGCTCCAGCCGCTGACGCCGCCAGCAAGTAATCAGTTTTTGACTGAAATAAAAAAGCCACCCTCGGGTGGCTTTTTTGTTACTTGGCCCTCGATGCCCTTACTTGAGGTCGTCCACCAGCAACTTCATGATGCGTTGGGTTGAAGGGCTGTCTTCAGGCTGGCCGTTAGCATTTTGTATGTTCACCAAGGTTTTGTTTTCTACACCTAAGATTTTGAGGCGGTACTTTACGGGGCCAGCCTCAGCTTTGGATTTGCTGAACATCCGCGAGAAGAAGCCGCGCTCATCAGGCGATGTATCTACAAAACGCACAAAATAAGTGCCTTGCAGGCGGTCACGGTCTTCCACCGTAAAGCCGGTGCGGTCCAAGGCCAAGCCGATACGGCGCCAAGCCACATCGAAGCTGTCAGAGATGGCGATAGTAGGCACACCATCTACTGTGACGATGGCAGCTTTAGCAGCAGGACTTTGCGCTGGAGCCGCTTGGGCGGTTTCGATTTTCAATGACACGCCGAGTTTCACCATCAAGCGGTTCATGAATTCGATTTCAAGCTCTGGCTCGGTAGGGCGTGGTTTCCAAGCTGTGCGGGTTTTGAGCGTGTCTGTGTACTCCTCGCTCAAACCGCGGTGGGAGATGTAAATTTCGACCTCACCCTTGCTGTTGCGTTCTAAACGGGTGCGGAATTTGTCACGCAATCCGGTGTCAGATAAGCTGTTGATCACCTTGCCGAGGTACTTGCGCATAAAGTCTTGCGGTAACTTGGCGCGGTTTTCAGCCCATTCGGTCTCCAGAATGCCAAGTTCTTGCTGGTCTAGCGTATAAGTAAAACCGTTGTCGATCCAAAAACTATGGACGATAGGCCAAATTTCCTCAGCGGGGCGCTTGATAACGATCCAACGCTGCTGGCCATCGCGTTCAATTCTGGCGTCGTTGAGTTGTTGGGCGGCGGTCGGAATCGCTGCCGTTGATTTGGTACCCATGCTGCTAGCCGTGACAGAACCCCCAGGCACGCTAAAACGCGTGTCGCGGTTGAGCTGTGTGAGGTCTGGCGGTATGTCGAGTGGAACAGCTTTCGCAGTACTTTCGGTTTTGTAGTTAATCTTGTCGCTATTGGTGACAGAGCTGCAAGCGCTCAAGCCTGAAACAATCAGAACAAGCCAAATAGTTTTCAAATGGGAAGCAAGAAATTTCACGTAAGAAGCCTTTATAGGACTCACAGCAAGCCCGAAGAACGCAACGCGCTCTCAACGACAGGCTCAAGGGTTGGGGTCAGAGGGGTCATGGGCAGGCGCATAGTAGGGCCACACAGGCCCATGCGTGCCATAGCCCACTTCAATGGAATGGGATTGGCTTCGACAAAGAGGTTTTTGTGCAAAGGCATGAGCTTGCGTTGAATCTCCATGGCTTTGCGGACATCGCCTGCCATAGCGGCAACACAAAGTTCATGCATCTGGCGCGGGGCAATGTTGGCAGTGACGCTGACATTGCCATGGCCGCCGCACAACATCAATGCCACAGCAGTGGGGTCGTCTCCCGAGTAGACAGCGAAGTTTTTAGGTACGTCCCGAATTAACCACTGCGCGCGTTCGATATTGCCGGTGGCTTCTTTGATGCCAACAATGCCTGGCACTTGGGCCAAACGCAAAACCGTGTCGTGCGCCATATCNNGGTACGTTGTAGAGCACCATGGGCAAGTCGACCGCTTCAGCAATCGCTTTGAAATGTTGGAACTGGCCTTCTTGGGTGGGCTTGTTGTAGTAGGGCACAACTTGCAACTGGCAGTCTGCGCCAACGCCTTTGGCAAATTTAGCCAGTTCGATGGCCTCAGCCGTCGAGTTAGCACCGCAGCCAGCCATGATGGGGACATGGCGGTTTTTGTGGGTGGCGGCCTGCTCGACTGAGACGCGGATGATTTCGCAGTGTTCTTCCACGTTCACCGTGGGTGACTCACCCGTTGTACCCACCACGCCAATGCAGTCGGTGCCTTCAGCGATGTGCCAATCGATCAACTTGCGCAGCGTCGGGTAGTCAACGCTACCGTCTTTGTGCATAGGGGTGACGAGCGCGACGATGCTGCCGGTGATGGGTTTCATAGACTTAGGAGACTTTTGAAGGCAAACAAGTATTCTACTGAGGGCAGGGGGCTATCGCTACCAGTCCCATACCTCCAGCTAAAGAAGGCACATGCCCAGAGGGCTAGACATTAAAAACAAGCCCAAACTTGGGAAGCTAAAGTTACCAAAAAACTGGGTTGCAAATACAAGGACAAAACACCAACCAAGAGGGTAACCGCAATAACCAAACTTAATAATTTCACCCAACCAAGCCCAAGCGGATCGGTTGGGGTGGCAGTCGAGGGAGTTGGTTGTTCGTTCGTCATTGATCAAGCAGTAGCCATCATGGGTATCAAGCAGTCGCCATTTTCGGTTCACGTTCGATAGCGGTCTCTTTCACTGGCAGATTGACAAAGGCTGCCAACAGACCCAGGGCGATCGAGATGTACCAAACGATGTCATAACTACCCGTCTTGTCATACAAATATCCGCCCAACCACACACCCATGAAGCTACCTATTTGGTGGCTAAAGAACACAAACCCGCCGAGCATGGAGAAATGGGCGATGCCGAAAATTTGAGCAATGACCGCATTGGTCGGTGGCACAGTGGAGAGCCACAGCAACCCCATCACGCTGGCAAAAATATAGACCGTCCAAGGCGTAAGTGGAGCGAGGAGAAAAAGCGTGATGGCAATAGAGCGGCTCAAATAGATAAACGCCAATATTTTTCGCTTAGCCAACCGCTGGCCCAAACTGCCGGCGATGTAGGTGCCAAACACATTGAATAAGCCGATCAACGCCAAGGCAATGCTGGCAACTTCTGGCGACAAGCCTTTGTCCTTGAGGTAACTCGGCATGTGCACCGCGATAAACACGACTTGGAATCCGCATACAAAAAACCCGGCCATCAGCAACTGAAAGCTGGGGTAGGCGAACGCTTCCCGTAGCGCTTGAAAAATCGATTGGTCGCGGGCTGGCGGTTTGCCAATTGCAAAACTAGGCTCGCGAAGCCCGAGTGCCAAAGGCACGGCCACAAGCAAAGCCAGCATGAGCCAAACCAGTGCTTCTTGCCAGCCGTAGTTGGCAATCAAAAATCCTTCGACGGGGACCATCAAAAACTGTCCAAACGATCCGGCAGCGGCGGCAACTCCCATGGCCCATGAGCGCTTTTCTGCACTCACATTGCGACCAATCACGCCGTAAATGACGGAGTAGGTCGTGCCAGCTTGGGCGGCACCAATCAAAATGCCAGCAGTCAGGGTGAAAGTCAGGGTGGAGGTGGAGTAGGCCATGCCCGCCAAACCCAGCGCATAGAGCAAGGCCCCGACCAGGATGACCTTAAAAGCGCCAAATCTGTCCGCCACCATGCCCGAAAAAATGCTGAAAAAGCCCCAAGTCAGGTTTTGAATCGCCATGGCAAAGGCGAAGTTCTCGCGGGTCCAGTTTTGGGCTTGGGTGATCGGTTGTAGCCACAAACCAAAGCCGTGGCGTACCCCCATAGACAGCGTCACGATAGCGGCTCCACAGAGGAGAACTTGCCACAGGGGCAGCGTTTTATTCGGTTGGTTCATGGGGGTGACTTTACCGAATCCCTACAATTCCCGCCCATGGCATCCAAGCAACCTACCCCCACACCCCAGTATTCCGAAGGTTCGATCCGCGTCCTTAAGGGCCTCGAGCCAGTCAAACAGCGTCCGGGAATGTACACCCGCACCGACAACCCGCTGCACGTTATCCAAGAGGTTTTAGACAACGCCGCCGACGAGGCGCTGGCCGGCCACGGCAAAAAAATCGCCGTCACCTTGCACTCTGACGGCTCGGTCAGCATCGAAGACGACGGCCGAGGCATTCCCTTTGGCATGCACCCAGAGGAAAAAGTCCCCGTCATTGAGATCGTTTTCACCCGCTTGCACGCAGGCGGTAAGTTCGACAAAGGCCAAGGCGGCGCCTACAGCTTCTCCGGTGGATTGCACGGCGTGGGCGTCAGTGTGACCAATGCGCTAGCCAAACGCATGGAAGTCACCTCCTACCGCGAAGGCCAAGTCGCCCATTTGGTATTTGCTGGCGGCGACGTGGTTGAAAAACTCAAAATCCGTAAGCAAGACGCTAACGACCGCAAACAAGGCACAACCGTGCGCGTTTGGCCCGACGGCAAATACTTCGAAACCTCCAACTTGCC
>DDYJ01000049.1:5946-6353 GCA_002347905.1 Comamonadaceae bacterium UBA2237
AAAACCAAAGACACCCAAAACTGGCTCTACAAAGGCGGTCTGCGCGACTACCTCATGCAAACCCTTCACGGGGATCCCGTGATCCCCTTGTTTGAAGGTGAAGGTTATGCGGACCGCAACCATGACAGCTTTGCCGAAGGCGAGGGCGCCGAATGGGCGGTGGCATTCACCGAAGACGGTCAACCTGTGCGCGAGAGCTATGTCAATCTGATTCCCACCACAGCAGGCGGTACGCACGACTCAGGCTTGCGCGATGGTTTATTCACCGCAGTCAAGAGCTTCATTGAGTTGCACGCCTTACTGCCCAAAGGCGTCAAACTCATGCCCGAAGACGTCTTCGCCCGCGCCAGTTTTGTGCTGAGCGCCAAAGTGCTGGACCCGCAATTCCAAGGGCAGATCAAAGAACG
>DDYJ01000049.1:6468-6719 GCA_002347905.1 Comamonadaceae bacterium UBA2237
AACGAAGTCTTCTTGGTAGAAGGTGATTCCGCCGGCGGTAGCGCCAAAATGGGTCGCAACAAAGAAAACCAAGCCATCCTGCCTCTGCGCGGCAAAGTGCTCAACACTTGGGAAGTTGAGCGCGACCGCTTGTTCGCCAACAACGAAATCCACGACATCTCTGTTGCCATTGGCATCGATCCACATGGACCCAATGACACGCCAGATTTAAGCGGCTTGCGCTACGGAAAGATTTGCATCTTGAGCGATGC
>DDYJ01000049.1:6821-8081 GCA_002347905.1 Comamonadaceae bacterium UBA2237
AAGGTCTATGCGCTTGACGAGGGCGAACTGACCGCCATTCTCGACAAACTTCGTAAAGACGGCGTGCGAGAAGGCGCTTGGAGCATTAGCCGTTTCAAGGGCTTGGGCGAGATGAGCGCAGAGCAGTTATGGGACACGACGCTAAACCCTGACACACGAAGACTAATGCCAGTTCAATTAGGGCAACTCGACTTTCTACAAACAGAAGGCTTGATTACCCAGTTGATGGGCAAGGGAGAAGCATCTGCACGCAGGGAACTCATGGAGTTACACGGTGACAGCATTGAAATAGACATCTAAGTAGGGCAAAGGGAAGTTCAACTCAAAAACCCGCTGGCCTCGCCGTAGCGAATAAAACCAACTAGCAAATATGTCAGACATCACAACAATAGATTTACCCACCGCCGACAGCGACGACGGCATAGCCCTAGGCCACTACGCCCAACGCGCATACCTTGAATACGCCCTCAGCGTAGTCAAAGGGCGCGCCTTACCCGACGTCTGTGATGGCCAAAAACCCGTGCAGCGTCGCATCTTGTATTCCATGTCCCGCATGGGCTTGGGCTTTAGCGGCAACACCGGCGCCAAACCCGTCAAAAGCGCCCGCGTAGTCGGCGACGTACTCGGCCGCTACCACCCCCACGGCGACAGCGCAGCCTATGAGGCGCTGGTTCGCATGGCGCAAGACTTTGCGCAACGCTACCCACTCATCGACGGACAAGGCAACTTCGGTTCGCGCGACGGCGATGGTGCTGCCGCCATGCGTTACACCGAAGCGCGCTTGGCCAAGATCACCACTTTGTTGCTTGACGAAATCGATGAGGGCACGGTTGACTTCCAGCCCAATTACGACGGCTCCACCGAAGAACCCAAGCAGTTGCCAGCGCGTTTACCCTTCGCTTTGCTCAATGGCGCGAGCGGAATTGCGGTGGGTATGGCCACTGAAATCCCTAGCCACAACTTGCGTGAAGTGGCTGACGCCTGCATTGCCTTAATCAAAACGCCCAAACTCAGCGACGCAGATTTGCTGGCGATCTTGCCCGCGCCAGACTATCCGGGCGGCGGTCAAATCATCAGTAGCGCCTCAGACATTGCGGATGCCTACCGCACAGGACGCGGTTCGCTGAAAGTGCGCGCGCGTTGGGTCATCGAAGATCTCGCACGCGGCCAGTGGCAATTGGTGGTCAACGAACTACCCCCCGGTGTGAGTAGCCAACGCGTGCTCGAAGAAATTGAAGAGCTCACCAACCCCAAAGTCAA
>DDYJ01000015.1:0-396 GCA_002347905.1 Comamonadaceae bacterium UBA2237
ATGCAAACACTGCGCGTGGAGAGGTGCGTGTGGCTTGGTGCAAAAAAGCCAGCATCAAGCGGGCGTAACGTTCCATAGAACCTGATACATCGACCAAAACCAACAGCGGTAACGGTTGGGGTTTACGACGCAAGCGGGGCAAATTCAGCAATTCACCGCCAAAGCGCTGCGTATCACGCAAAGCGCGCGACCAATCCAACCGTTGACCACGTGGATGGCTGCCCACACGCCGACCCAAGATAGTGGGTAAGTCCAGCGGAACTTGTTTTGCCAAACGCTCAACCAATTGAAACTCGCTGGCGCTCAAGCTTTGAAAGTCGGCATGGCGCAAACGTTCGCTGTCACTCGCTGTCATGGCGGCGTCTAGGTCGAGCTCTATGTCTTTTTTCTTCTCGG
>DDYJ01000015.1:430-1134 GCA_002347905.1 Comamonadaceae bacterium UBA2237
ATTTCTGGATTGCGAAAGTACGCGTCAAACAACTGCCCAAACACTTCGCGGTCTTGTGCTCGGCTGACAAATACGGCTTCCAGTGCGTAGCGCACATCGTCTTTGCGTGCAATACCAACTTCTAGCAAAGAGGTGGTGGCCAAAGCCATACGTGCGCTGTCCACCGGCACGCCCGCACGGCGTAAGGCACGTGCAAAGCCTGTGAGGTTATCGGCCATCTTGCCGCTGCGTACGTCACCGAGTTGCATGACTTCTAACGGGGTTTAGGTGGTTTCTTCAGGGGTCAACAAGTCGTTGACCAGTGGCGCCAATGCCGCCACGTCTTCGCGTTGCTTGAACAAGATGCCCGCGGTGTCGTGGATGACTTCGGGGTCCAACTCCAAGGTGTTGAGTGAGACCAAGGCTTTGGCCCATTCCACACTCTCTGCAATGCCAGGCCCACGCTGAAACGCGCTGGCAAAAGGTTGGCTACGCAAGCGTCCGACAAAAGTTGCGATTTGATTGGCCAATGCCTCGCCCGCCTCTGGCACTTGGGCGCGGACGATCGCGAGTTCGCGTTCGCGTTCGGGGTAATCCATCCAGTGGAAAAGACAACGGCGTTTCACCGCGTCGTGCAGTTCACGCGTGCGGTTGCTGGTCAAAATGGTGACGGGCATGGCGGTGGCGCGTTGGGTACCGAGTTCGGGAATCGTGACTTGGTATTC
>DDYJ01000015.1:1191-4533 GCA_002347905.1 Comamonadaceae bacterium UBA2237
GGCGTTTGCAAGGCTTGCAAAAGAGGGCGACGGATCAAATATTTTTCTTGGTAGACCTCTTGTTCCACCGCATCGGTATCGGTACGCGACTGCGCAGCACGCATGTGCAAGAGTTGGGCGGCGTGGTTCCATTCGTATAAGGCTTCGCGTTGTTCCATGCCGTCGTAGCACTGCAAACGGATGAGGGGACGCGCCAAGACTTTGGCCAAGGCTTTGGCAAGTTCGGTTTTACCGACGCCAGGTTCGCCTTCTAGCAACAACGGACGCTGCAGCCTAAGACTTAAAAAAACGGCGGTTGCTAGCCGCCGTTCTGCTTGATAACCCACGCCCGCTAGGGCGTGGATTACTTCGTCGATGGAATGGAACGCAGGGCTTGCGCTCATCCGATCGCCTGTTGTACCGCGCGTTGGGTTTGTACTTTGATCAAGTGGGCGCGATAGGCCGCTGAGGCATGCAAGTCGCCATTGAGGTTGCTCGCGTCAACGCTCACGCCTTCGACTGCTTGTGGGGTAAAGCTCTTGCTCAATGCGGCTTCAAGTCCAGCGTGGCGGAACACCCCGTTGCCAGCGCCCGTAACCGCCACATGCACACCGCTACCAGTGTCCGCCACAAACACACCAACCAAGGCAAAGCGCGAGGCAGGTTGTTTGAACTTCGCGTAGGCCGCGCGCTTAGGAATCGGAAAGCTGATGGCGGTAATGAGTTCACCGGCTTCCAATGCCGTGGCGTACATTCCTTGGAAGAACTTGTCCGCCGCAATCGTGCGTTGGTTGGTGTGTATGGTTGCACCCAAGGCCATCACAGCGCTGGGGTAACAAGCCGCAGGGTCGTTGTTGGCGACAGAGCCACCCATGGTGCCCATGGCGCGCACTTGCTTGTCGCCAATCCCAGCGGCCAACGCTGCGAGTGCGGGGATGTGCTTTTTGACATCGGCGTTGTTCTCGACATCTTGGTGCCGCACCATGGCGCCGATCACGATGTTGTTGCCGTCTTTTTTGATGCCTTTGAGTTCAGCAATCTTGCCCAAGTCGACCAGCTGTCCTGGCTGCATCAGACGCTGCTTCATCGAGGCCAACAGGGTTTGGCCACCGGCCAATGCTTGACCGCCGGCTTTGACGAGCTTGGCAGCGTCCGCGGTGGCGGAGGGGCGTTCGTAGGTAAATGCGTACATATCTAGTTCCTTCTAATTTGTTTAAGCGTGTGCCGCCTGAATCGCTTCCCACACGCGGTGGGGAGAGGCTGGCATGTCCAAATCTTTGACGCCTAATGGTGCCAATGCGTCGAGCACGGCATTGATAACTGCAGGGGGTGATCCAATGGCGCCAGCTTCGCCGCAACCTTTAGTACCTAAAGGGTTGTGGGTGCAAGGCGTGCAGACATGGCCAATCTTGAACTCTGGGAAATCATCCGCGCGGGGCATGGCGTAGTCCATGAACGAGCCTGTGAGCAACTGGCCAGTTTCGCGGTCGTACACGCAACGCTCCATCAAAGCTTGTCCGATACCTTGCACCAAACCACCGTGGACTTGGCCTTCGACAATCATGGGGTTGATGATGGTGCCAAAGTCATCCACTGCGGTGAATCGGTCTAACTTCACTTCACCCGTGTTGGGGTTGACTTCCACTTCGGCAATGTAAGTGCCTGCAGGGAAGGTGAAGTTGGTTGGGTCATAGAACGCGGTTTCGTTCAAGCCTGGCTCGAGTTTGTCGAGTGGGTAGTTGTGTGGCACGTAGGCGGTGAGTGCTACTTGACCGAACGGAATTTTTTTGTCCGTGCCTTTGACAGAGAACTCACCATTGGCGAATTCGATGTCGGTGTCGGCGGCTTCCATCAAATGGGCAGCGATTTTTTTCGCTTTCGATTCAATTTTGTCCAAGGCCTTCATGATGGCTGCGCCACCTACCGAGATAGAGCGCGAGCCATAAGTGCCCATGCCGAAAGGTACACGCCCTGTATCCCCGTGGACGATGTCGACGTTTTCAACCGGAATGCCCAAACGCGCTGCCACCACTTGCGCAAACGTGGTTTCATGGCCTTGGCCATGGCTGTGTGAACCAGTGAACACCGTCACGCTACCAGTGGGATGCACGCGAATTTCGCCACACTCAAACAAACCAGCACGCGCGCCTAAAGCGCCGGCGATATTGCTGGGGGCGATGCCGCAGGCTTCGATATAACTCGAGTAACCGATGCCGCGCAACAAGCCTTTGGCAGCACTTGCGGTTTTGCGCTTTTCAAAGCCGGCTACGTCGGCAAGTTTTTGTGATTCGTTCATGCAGGCATGGAAGTCGCCGGTGTCGTACTGCAAAGCTACGGGGGTTTGGTAAGGGAAGGCTTTGACAAAGTTACGCTTGCGAATCTCGTCTTGGCCGATACCGGTCTCCCAAGCCGCGCGGCTGACCAAACGCTCCAATAAGTAAGTGGCCTCTGGACGGCCTGCACCTCGGTAAGCATCCACGGGCGCGGTATTGGTGAACCACGCATCCACTTCCACATAAATTTGCGGTGTGCTGTACTGTCCAGCCAGCAGTGTGGCGTACAAAATGGTGGGAACTGCAGTGGAGAAGGTCGACAGATAGGCGCCTAAGTTGGCGTTGGTGTGCACCTTCAATGCCAAAAAGTGCCCATCTTTGTCCAATGCCATTTCGGCGTGGCTGGCGTGGTCACGGCCATGGGCGTCTGACAGAAATGCTTCAGAGCGGTCACAGGTCCAGCGGATATTGCGGTTGAGTTTTTTAGATGCCCATGTAAGGCACACGTCTTCGGCGTAAAGGTAAATCTTGGCACCGAAACCACCACCGACATCGGGCGCGATCACGCGCACTTTGTGCTCGGGCAAGCCCATCACAAAAGCGGTCATCAGCAAGCGCTCGACATGCGGATTTTGGTTGGACACATACAAGGTGTATTCGTCGTTGGCACGGTTGTAGGAGCCGATTGCAGCGCGTGGCTCCATGGGATTGGGAACCAAGCGGTTGTTGATCAAGTCCAGTTTGGTGACGTGTGCGGCTTTGGCAAACGCAGCATCTACTTGCGCTTTGTCACCGATCGCCCATTTGTAGCAATGGTTATCCGGTGCGACTTCGTGCAAAGCAGTGGCTTTGGGGGCATCTCTTACATCCACAACCGCTGGCAAAACGTCGTAATCGACATGGACCAACTCGGCAGCGTTACGAGCTTGCTCAAGCGTTTCAGCCACCACCATTGCAACGTGGTCGCCGACATAGCGCACCTTGCCTTGGGCCAAGATGGGATGTGCGGGTTCTTTCATCGGTTGGCCACTGGTGTCGGTGATCAACCAACCGCAAGGCAAGCCATTGATGCTGTCGCCTGCGACGTCTT
>DDYJ01000048.1:0-12485 GCA_002347905.1 Comamonadaceae bacterium UBA2237
CGGTAGAGGTGCCGCCCATGTCAAACCCAATCACTTGCACCTGCGCACCATTTGCCATGTTGGCAAAAGCCAGTTGCGCCGTGCGCGCCATCCCGACAATACCGCCCGCAGGCCCCGACAAAATCGCATCTTTGCCTTGGAAGGCATGTGCGTCCGTCAATCCGCCAGACGACTGCATGAAATACAAAGGCACACCAGGCATATCGGCAGCGACCAAGTCGACATAGCGTCGCAAGATGGGAGAAAGATACGCGTCGACCACCGTGGTGTCACCTCGGCTAACAAACTTCATCAAAGGGCTGGTTCCGTGCGAAGTACTGATTTGCGTGAATCCGATTTGTTCGGCAAGTTCCTTTGCTTTCGCTTCATGGGAGGTGTAACGGTAACCGTGCATAAACACAATCGCCACACTTCTTAAATCAGCATCGAAGGCGGCTTGTAGTTGTTTACGCAAACTATCTGCGTCCAAGGCTTGCACCAACTCACCTTGCGCACCCATCCGCTCTTGGGCTTCAATTACCCTCGCATACAACAACTCAGGCAACACAATGCGACGATCAAACAAGCGTGGGCGGTTTTGGTAGGCGATGCGCAGGGCATCACGAAAACCTCGGGTCGTGACCAACAGCGTGGGCTCCCCTTTGCGTTCCAACAAGGCATTGGTCGCCACGGTCGTTCCCATCTTTACGCATTCCACTAGCGCAGTGGTAATGGGCGCGTTTGCTGCTAGTCCCAATAAGTGGCGAATGCCCGCAACAGCAGCATCACGGTAATGCTCGGGGTTGTCGCTGAGTAATTTATGGGTAACTAACTGGCCGTCGGGTCGTTTGGCCACAATATCGGTGAAGGTGCCGCCTCTATCTATCCAGAATTGCCATTTTTTGTCTTTCACACCATCACTCATACATACTCACTAATTATTTAGTACTTGATCGGCAATCTGCGCCTTTGAATTCAAAGGTGACTACTTTGCCTTTTTGAATTTCAAATGTGGTTTGACAAGTACTCCAAAAGGTTAACGATGGAATCCAACCGTTGGCACCGCCAAAGATGGATGTGCCGGCCACTGTGTTTTGTGAGTCTGAACTGATACCTGGTGACGACACTTCGCCCGAGGTGGTGTAGACCAAATACGTGAAGCCGTCGACGTCATAGGTTTTATTGGGCTTGCCCCATTTAGCGATCAAGGCGGATTCGTCCTCACCCACCCACGCATTGAGGTTTTTTTGGTAGTTGGCGGATGTAGCGCAACCGGCCAGAACCAAGAGTGCACAACCGAGAGAAAAGAGTTTAGACATGGGGTGTTCCTTTTCCAGAGGGGTTAATTTAGTTGTTATATGGATAAATGATGCTAATTCAGACCATTGTATGAATTTCAGAAGTGCTCCAAATAGTGGCTATAGTTGCACTTTTGCCGCGTAAAAGCCACGGTTTTTGGTCTTACCTTTTCAGGAGTTCTTATGCAACGTCGTTATTTTTCAGTTTCTGCCTTAGCCTTGTCGCTTTTTGCTGGCAGTGTGTTTGCCCAAACCAAATGGGACCTTCCTGCCGCCTACGCGGCAACCAACTTCCATTCTGAAAACCTGGTCCAGTTCGCCAAAGACGTCGACGCGGCCACCGCTGGCAAGCTCAAAATTACCGTGCATGCCAACGCATCGCTTTTCAAAGCCAATGAAATCAAACGCGCCGTGCAAGGCGGGCAAGCACAAATTGGTGAAGTGCTGTTGGTGAACTTTGAAAACGAGAACCCCATCTACGGCGCAGACGGTATTCCCTTCTTAGCGACCAGCTACGCGGACTCCAAGCGCTTGTATGACGCACAAAAACCCGTTCTTGACAAACTCCTGGCCGCGCAAGGCATGAAGTTGTTGTTTGCGGTGGCTTGGCCTTCACAAGGCATCTATACCAAGAAAGAAATCAACTCAGTCGCTGACTTACGCGGCATCAAATGGCGCGCGTACAGCCCTGCTACTGCGAAAATTGCAGAACTGATTGGCGCGCAACCTGTGACCATCCAAGCGGCAGAACTTTCACAAGCCTTGGCTACTGGCGTGATTGAGAGCTATATGAGCTCTGGCTCCACTGGGTTTGACACCAAAACTTATGAAAGCTTGAAGTATTTCTACGACACACAAGCTTGGTTGCCTAAAAACGCAGTGATCGTGAACAAAAAAGCTTTNNGAGACCCGCGGCTGGAAAGTCAGCGCAGAAAAAGACGGTTTCTATAAAAAAGCTTTGGCTGAAAAAGGCATGCAAATCGTCACCCCGTCGCCTAAGTTGATGGCAGACATGAAACAAGTCGGCACCATCATGTTGGCTGACTGGCAAAAACGCGCCGGTGCTGATGGTGAAGCCATCATCGCTGCATTCAACCAATCCGCTAAACCCAAAGCCAAAGCGCAAAAATAATGCGCCGATTTTTAGATCGGTTGTATTACGCCTCTGGTGCTTTGGGCGCTTTGTTCATCTTGGCGCTGTGCGCCCTGATGATTGCCCAAAGCGTATTGCGTGAGTTTGGGGTTCGTACTGGCGCGGTGAATGATGTCGTAGCGTGGTTTTGTGCAGCGGCATCGTTTTTCAGTATGGCGCATGCGTTTAAACACGGCGACTTTGTGCGCGTGACTTTACTCTTGGAGAGTTTGTCAGAAGCATGGCGTAAACGTTTTGAGATTGCTGCTTTGCTAGTGGGCAATATCGCGGTCGCTTACCTAGCTTGGTGGGCGTGCAAATTTACCTATGAGAGTTGGGAGTTCAACGAAGTAGCCCAAGGCCTGTTGCCCATGCCTTTGTGGATTCCACAAATGAGCTTTGCCCTAGGGTCTGTACTTCTGTGGATTGCCCTTTTTGACGAATTCATTTTGGTACTACAAGGCCAAACCCCCACCTATGTGCGCGAAGTACAAGAGCGCCATGCGCGTGGCGATTTTTCCTCCGACGTTTGATTTTTAGCCTTCAAGGTTTTCATGGATATTCTTCTCGTCGGCGGCTTACTTTTACTCATCATGATGGTGCTTTTGTCGGGCGGCGTTTGGATTGCCATGACTTTGGCCATTTGCGGCTGGGTCGGCCAAGCGTTTTTCACTAACACCCAACCTGGTAAAAATTTATTCAGCGCATTTTGGGAAAGTAACGCCAGTTGGGAACTTGCGGCATTGCCCTTATTCATTTGGATGGGTGAAATTTTGTTTCGCACCAAACTCAGCGAAGAAATGTTCGAAGGCTTACGCCCTTGGTTGAACCGCATTCCAGGCCGCTTGATGCACACCACTATTCTGGGTTGCGGAATTTTTGGATCTGTCTCTGGATCTTCTGCTGCAACTTGCGCAACCATCAGCAAAGTGGCGTTGCCTGAATTGATGAAGCGAGGTTACAGCGAAAAATTAGCGCTGGGTTCTTTAGCTACTGCGGGCACGCTTGGTATATTGATTCCTCCATCGATCACCATGGTGGTCTATGCCGTGGCGGCAGACGCATCCATCATTCGCATTTTTCTTGCAGGCTTTTTGCCAGGCTTTTTATTGATGGCACTTTTTAGTGGCTACATCATGTGGTGGAGCGTTCGTAATCCTGACCAAGTGCCTGCAGCCGATCCTCCCACTACTTTCATGGAGAAGATCAGGCTCTCACGCAATCTCATACCTTGCGGTGCACTCATTGTTTTTGTTTGCTGGGTACTGATCACCGGCTACGCTACCGCAACAGAGTGCGCGGCCTATGGCGTTGTCGGCGCCTTGGCACTGGCCGCGTGGGGCGGCAGTTTGACATGGGCAAACTTTTGGGAAGGCTTGATGGGCACCACACGCTCAAGCTGCATGATCATGTTCATCTTGGCGGGTGCTGCGTTCTTGACGAAGACCATGGCGTTCACTGGTATTCCGCGCGAATTAGCAGAATGGGTGAATGCGATGCAACTATCGCCCATGGCTTTGATAGCAGTGCTCACAGCAGTGTATTTAATTTTGGGTACTGCCCTAGATGGCATCAGCATGATTGTGTTGACCAGTGCGGTGGTCTTGCCCATGATTCAAAAAGCCGGCTTTGATTTGATTTGGTTTGGTATTTTTATTGTGCTGCTAGTTGAAATTGCCGAAGTTACTCCCCCAGTCGGCTTTAATTTGTTTGTCTTACAAAACATGACCGGTAAAGACAGCAACACCATTGCACGCGCAGCACTTCCGTTCTTTGCGTGTTTAGTCGTCTGTATTGTGTTAATCACTGTATTTCCACAAATCGTCACTTACTTGCCGGATGTGGTGATGGGCTTTGACAAATGACCGCTGTCATTGCCATTTGCATAGGCGCTTGTATGGGTGCGTTGGCGCGATGGCAATTGGGTCTTTGGCTCAATACGCAAGAGGCTTTGTTACCTTGGGGAACATTGGCGGCCAATTTAATCGGTGGTTATTTGGTGGGTTGTTGCGTAGCTTTTTTTCAAGCGCAACCTGACCTTGATCCCGCTTGGCGTTTGTTGCTGATCACGGGCTTCTTAGGCGCGCTCACTACTTTTTCTAGCTTTTCTGCGGAAGTGGTGGCGATGATGTCTGAGGACCGTGTCGGCGTGGCCCTCGCAACAGCTGGCTTGCATCTACTTGGCTCGCTATTGATGACATTGGCAGGATTAAAAACAGTTGCCTTACTCTTCAAGTAAGGCTTTGTTAGACGCGCTCGCCTCGTAAAAATAAATGCGCTTCGGGATGCGATTTTTCTAGGGGCTGATGAAAGAATTGTTCGGTAGGCAAATCAGCCAAGATGCGACCGTTCTCCAAATAAATCACACGGGTTGCCAAACGTTTGACTTGGCCTAAGTTATGGCTACTAAAAAGCAAGGTGGCAGAATTTTCTGTAACCCAGTGCTCCATGATGCGCTCTACTTCGCGCTTGGCGTGCGGATCTAAGCTAGACGTAGGTTCATCTAACAACATGCATTGGGGATGTACCGCCAATGCGCGCGCAAACGCCAACCTTTGCTGTTGCCCGCCAGACAAGGTTTTAGCGTTGCGACCAGCTATATCTTGCAAACCCACTTGGTGTAGAGCATGCATCGCTTGTTCTTTGGCTGCACGCCATGGGACATCTCGCAACCACAATGCCAAAGCTACAAAATTAACAACTGAAGTCCGCAACATATGCGGACGCTGAAACACCATGGCCTGTTGCACACCCGGCTGCCAATGCACTTGGCCGCTACTAACTGGTAGTACGCCATGTATAACGCGCAACAAAGTGCTTTTGCCAGAACCGTTGGCGCCGACAAAAGCAACACGCTCACCTTCATAAACGTTCAAATCAATCTGCGTGAGTGCAAAGTGGGCACCAAATTGAACATCTACACCCTGTAATTGGAGTTGCAGTTCTTTCTTGGTATGGATTGGCGACTGGCTTTCTACTTGCGTATTCATACCCATGCCTTTTGCAAAGGGTCAGAGGTAGAACCATCCACACGCAAACGCCAACTTTTTAGGGCTGCAACCAGGATGTTCAAGCACAACACCACAGCCAGTAAAACCAAGCCTAGTGCCAAGGCAAGCGGCAAATCACCTTTACTAGTTTCGAGAGCGATGGCTGTGGTCATGACCCGTGTGAACCCTTCGATGTTGCCACCGACCACCATGACGGCACCTACTTCAGAGACAGCCCGTCCGAACGCGGTGATAACGATAGTCAGAAACACGTAACGCTCATCCCATACCAACAACATGCTACGTAGACCGGTGCCTGCACCCAATGATCGCAACTGCTCGCCATGGAGACGATCTGCATCTTCCACACACTGGCGTGTGAGGGCTGCTACGACAGGAAATACTAAAACAGACTGTGCCAATACCATGGCCTTCAAACTAAAGAGCCAGCCTAGATAACCCAAAGGACCGCTACGCGATAACAAGAGATACACCACCAGGCCTACCACCACCGATGGCAGGGCGAGCAAGGTGTTGATCAACGTTAGGAGTGCCCCTCTTCCATAAAAACGCGTCACCGCTAGCCATGCACCAAAGCAGATACCAAGAACACCGGCAACAGCCGTTGCCCACACGCTTACCCACAAAGAACGCGCGACCACACGCCAAAGCATGGGGTCTTGTTGGGCAATGAGGCCAATTGCGGCAAATACGCTGTCTGTTAATGAGGACATGCAGTTTGGTGAGAATTCTTCAATATCGTAGCGTGGAAATTACTGATTTTTGGTAGGATAGCCGGTTGTCAAAAATAAGGAGGCACATGGTGTCTAAACTTCTAAAGTTCGCCTTGGGCGTAGACAAAATTAGTGCGCAGTTTGGTCATATTGCTGCATTCGCCGTTTTAGCGGCCGCCATGATTTCTGCTGGAAATGCATTTATTCGATACGGTTTAGACATCAGCTCCAACGGTTGGTTAGAAATTCAATGGTATTTGTTCGCTGCCACCGTCATGTTGGGCGCCCCCTTGGTACTCAAACTCAACGAACACGTGCGCGTCGATATTTTTTATGGCCGCCTCAAAGGTAATGGACCTGTCTATGTTGACCTTCTTGGTTTGGTCTTGTTTTTATTACCCGTCATGATTTTGTTGACGTGGTTGAGCTTTCCCCTTTTTCTCAAAATGCTAGTCACTAACGAAATGTCTAGCAACGCAGGCGGCCTTATCCGTTGGCCCGCAATGTTGTTATTGCCAGTAGGTTTCTTTTGGATGACTTTGCAAGGTATCAGTGAAATCATCAAACGGGTGGCCTATTTGCAAGGCACATTTGAGATGGATACCCATTACGAAAAACCGGTGCAATAAGGAATACAAAAATGGAAATGCAAAACTTCGCACCCATCATGTTTGCGGGCCTCGTGCTCACCATGCTCATTGGCTTTCCCGTTGCCTTCTCGCTGTCTTTCTTAGGACTAGCTTGTGGCTTTCTGGCCATTAGTCTTGACTGGTTCCCTGCCAGTTTTATGTCGAATTTGCCTCTGAATATTTTCGGCATTCTCAGCAACGATCTGCTCCTGGCCATTCCTTTTTTCACCTTCATGGGTGCTATTTTGGAGAAATGCGGTCTGGCGGAAGACATGCTCGACTCGATGGGGCAGTTATTTGGCACCGTCAAAGGCGGTCTTGGCTATTCCGTCATCATCGTGGGCTTCATCTTGGGTGCGATCACTGGCACTGTGGCTGGACAAGTGATTGCTATGGCCCTGATTTCTCTGCCCGTGATGATCCGCTATGGCTACAACATGCGCTACGCCACAGGTGTTTTGGCCGCCTCTGGCACTATCACTCAACTAGTTCCCCCATCTTTGGTGTTGGTTGTCATGGCCGACCAACTAGGTCGCTCAGTTGGTGACATGTACAAAGGTGCATGGGGCCCCTCCATCATGCAAGTTGCCATCTTTGCGCTCTACACCTTTGCGCTTGGTGTTTTCAAACCGCACCATGTGCCCGGCATTCCAAAGGAAGCTCGCACCATGGATGGTTTCCATTTATGGATGAAATGTTTACGCGGCATCATCCCTTCAGCTTTCTTAATTTTTGCTGTACTTGGCTCAATGGGCGGCTTACCAGGTATCAATACTGCTATTGCAACGCCAACTGAGGCTGGTGCTATGGGTTGCGTGGGCGCATTGGTGTTGGCTGCTATGCACAAACGCCTAGACAAAGATTTGGTTTGGGAAGCCATGCACAGCACGATGCGCTTAACAGCCATGGTGGTATTCATTTTGATTGGCTCACGCGTTTTCTCCATGGTGTTCCAAGGTGTGGACGGTGCGAAATGGGTTGAAGAGATGCTCTCAGGCCTGCCAGGCGGACAGGTTGGCTTTTTGATTGCCGTCAACATATTTATTTTCTTTTTGGCTTTCTTCCTAGACTTCTTTGAAATCGCCTTCATCATCTTGCCCATGCTGGGCCCTGTCGCCGACAAAATGGGTATCGACATGGTGTGGTTTGGTGTGTTGCTTTGCGTCAACATGCAAACCAGCTTTATGCATCCCCCATTTGGATTTGCACTCTTTTATTTGCGCGGTATTGCCGACACTTTATTCAAAGAGGGTCGTATCCAAAAGCCCGTTCTCTCCAGTGATATCTACCTTGGTGCGATCCCATGGGTGATCATGCAACTCGTTTTGGTGGTTATCGTGATCTTTGTACCTGAGTCTGTCACCATGTTCTTAGACAAAGAAGAGAAAGTCGATTTAGACAAAGTGGTGATTGAGATGCCGTCTGAACAAGAGACGCCTTCCATGGATTTGAAAATCGATGGCACCCCAGCAAACGCTGCTGAAGATGCGGCCGCTGAACAAAAGAAAATTGACGATTTGTTCAAGAAGTAATGCTTGGGCCCGCCCCTTTTCGGTTTGAACTGCAGGCCGAAAAGGTTGAAGGTGCAGCCTTTTCGATTGCATTCAAAACCCTCACCTGCGCTGTTGTTATCTTTTGCGGCTACTGGCTCTTGAGCCTTTGGTTGCAAGGCAAATTTGGTGGCAAAGCCGACCTAGAAGGGCTTCGTACTGCAGGATGGTTTATTTTGGGATGGGGATTGCTAGCATGCACCGCTTGGTTTGTAGTGACAAGCCGTATTCGGTTAGACGCTTCAGGTATTACACAAAGTTGGATGTGGACCAAACATTTTGATTTTGATGATTTGGCTGTTGCCCAACTCATTCGCATACGTCACTTTGAGTGGCTCATAGCTCCGCGTCTTTATGTGAGAAACCTAGCCGGTAAATTTAGCGTTTTCTATGTATACGATGCTGCTGTCATGCTTGAGATGGACAGGCTTAGCCAGGAACTCAAGGCTTTTCGTCACATGTAGCCGAAGAATCGGCTATTTCACACCATTGAATTGGGAAATAAAAAACCGCGCACTAGGCGCGGTTTTCTGCTAAAGCGAAAAACGCTTAGAGTTTTTGCGACTGCATAAAGGAGTCAAACTTAGCTTCCGTAAAACGGAACCAGAGGTTAGCGTCTGCACGGAACTTGGAGTAGTCAGCGTACACTTTTTTCCAATTCTCATTCTTCGCTGAGATTTCTTCATAGAAAGCCATGGCTTCTTTAAAGGCTGCCGCCATGACATCTTTAGGGAATTCACGCAATTTAGCGCCAGAACCCACCAGTTGCTTGAGCGCTGCTGGGTTGCGAGCATCATATTTAGCTTGCATATCTGAATGAGCTTGCGCACAAGCAGCTTCAACAATCGCCTTGTTTTCAGCAGACAGCGCATTAAACGCCTTGTCACTTATGAAGAAGTCCAACTGGGGACCACCCTCCCAGAAACCTGGGTAGTAGTAGAAAGGCGCAACTTTGTTAAAGCCCAACTTCAAATCGTCATAGGGACCAACCCACTCGGCAGAGTCGATCGTGCCTTTTTCCAAGGCAGGGTAAATATCACCGCCAGGAATGTTTTGTGGCACAACACCCAAACGCTCAACCACTTTGCCACCGAACCCACCGATACGGAATTTCAAACCTTTGAGGTCCTTTAGCGATTTGACTTCCTTACGGAACCAACCACCCATTTGGGCTCCAGTGTTACCACCAGGGAAATTGACCATGTTGTACTTGGCATAAAACTCACGCATGAGTTTCAGACCGTTTCCTTCATACATCCATGCACTCATTTGACGGCTGTTCAGTCCGAAAGGAATTGCACATCCAAGGGCGAAAGTTTCATCTTTACCAAAGAAATAGTAAGGGGCGGTATGCGCAACTTCAACAGAACCCTGTTGAACACCATCGACCACACCAAACGCAGGCATGATTTCACCAGGTGCATGCACAGAAACTTCAAACTTACCGCCAGACATATTTTTAATAGCCCTAGCGAAAACATCCGCCGCACCATGAATCGTATCTAACGATTTAGGAAAGCTAGAGGCTAAGCGCCAGCGAATAGCAGCTTGGGCATGTACTGCTGGTGCTGCACCTGCAGCCAAGATGCCAGCGATACCCGCATTTTTAATAATGGAACGACGATCCATGTGAACTCCTGTTTAAGTGAAAGTCAAGAAATATGGCGTGATTGTATGTAGCCCGTTACTAGGGTTTACACGGGTTTCCCCTGTATTAGGAGAGAAGTTGTGGAAATTTTTTTGCAATCGATGCACGAATGCCCGCTGCATCTAACCCAAGTTCAGCCAAGAGTTTGACTGGATCGCCATGTTCGGTGAATACATCTGCAATTCCTAGGGTCAATACAGGCTTATGAATATCCAAAACCTGCAAGGCCTCTAGCACTGCAGCGCCTGCACCGCCCATCACCGCTCCCTCCTCCAGGGTCACCAAGGCATCATGACTATGGGCAACTTGTGCAAGCAATTCAACATCCAAAGGCTTGGCCCAACGCATGTTCACAACCGAAAGATTGAGAGATTCAGCGACCTCTAATGCGGGATATAACAAAGTACCAAACGCAAGCAAAGCTATGCGTTGACCTTGTCTGCGGATCTCACCTTTGCCAAAAGGCAATGGACTTAAACCAGCTTCCACCTTCGCACCGACTCCAGCACCTCTGGGATAACGCACAGCAACGCAGTGGTCTTGTTGATAAGCCGTGGTCAATAGTTGGCGACACTCGTTCTCGTCTGCGGGACATGCAACGCTGACATTGGGAACGCAACGCAGAAAAGGAATATCAAACACGCCCGCATGGGTTGCACCATCCGCTCCCACAATACCTGCTCTATCGAGCGCCAGCACCATAGGTAGTTTTTGCAAAGCAACGTCATGGATCAGTTGGTCATAGGCACGTTGCAGAAACGTGGAGTAGATCGCTACCACTGGCTTCACACCTTCGCAGGCTAAGCCAGCAGCAAATGTCAAAGCATGTTGCTCTGCGATGCCCACGTCGTAGTAACGATCTGGGAAACGTTTGTGAAACGCCACCATGCCAGAACCTTCACGCATGGCAGGGCGTAATACCGACCAACAAGGGGTCATGTTCAGCCATATCGCAAAGCCATTGGCCAAAGACTTGGGTAAATGTGGTCTTTGCAACCGTGGTGGAAGGCACCAAGCCAACCGCTGGGTCAAACTTACCTGGGCCATGGTAGGCAACAGGATCGGCTTCAGCCAATTCNNAATCCGACAGCAGGGTCGAACTTACCTGGACCGTGGTATGCCACAGGATCCGCCTCAGCCAATTCATAACCTTGGCCTTTTTTAGTGACTACGTGGAGGAACTGTGGGCCCTCTAAGTTTTTGAGATTTTGAAGCGTGGGTATGAGTGAATCTAAATCATGGCCATCAATAGGTCCGATGTAATTGAAGCCAAACTTCTCGAACAAGGTGGCAGGCACGACCAAACCTTTGGCCTGCTCTTCAAAACGTTTTGCTAGCTCAAACAGAGGCGGCGCACCTTTGAGCACTTGTTTACCAACTTCTTTGGCTGCTGAGTAGAAACGCCCACTCATCAGTTGCGCCAAATAGCGATTCAGAGCACCCACTGGCGGGCTAATCGACATGTCGTTGTCGTTCAAGATCACTAGCAAGCGCGCGTTGGTGACGCCCGCATTGTTCAAAGCTTCAAAAGCCATGCCGGCGGTCATCGCTCCGTCACCAATCACAGCGATTGAATGACGCGATTCGCCCTTTTGATGCGCCGCCATGGCCATACCAAGAGCGGCTGAAATACTGGTGGAGGAATGCGCGGTACCGAAACTATCAAACTCGCTTTCGCTGCGTCGGGGAAATCCACTCAAACCATGGCGCTGACGCAAGGTAGACATTTGGTCACGTCTACCCGTCAAAATTTTGTGCGGATAAGTTTGGTGGCCCACATCCCATACGATACGGTCATGCGGGGTATTGAAGACATAGTGCAAAGCAACGGTCAATTCAACCGTGCCTAAGTTGGAACTCAAATGTCCGCCTGTTTGCGCAACGCTGTTTAATAAATAAGCACGCAACTCATCTGCCAGAGGCTCNNAGTAAGTTTGACATGTTCAAGTTTTTCGATTCACCACACGTTGCGCCAAAGTTGCAAGGGTATAAGTAGACGCTAAACCGCTGTCATGGAGGGCTTTTAGGGCTTCCGCCAGCAATTGCTCTGCATATTCTTGGGCTCGTGTCAATCCCAGCAAGGATACATAAGTCGGTTTGTCATTGGCTGCATCTTTTCCAGCCGTTTTTCCCAAGGTGACAGAGTCTGCTGTCACGTCCAAGATGTCGTCCACCACCTGAAACGCCAAACCTATTGCGCGACCATAGCGCTGCAAACAATCCCATACATGGGCAGTACTGTCACCACAGGCAGCCCCCATCATGACGCTGGCTTCTAACAAAGCGCCAGTTTTGAGGCGATGCATTTCACGCAGTTGATGCTCATTCAATGCAAGACCCACGCTTGCCAAATCAATGGCTTGCCCACCCGCCATGCCCTTAAAGCCAGCGGCTTTTGCCAACAACCGACATAAACGCGCTTGTACGTGATCGGGAATATGCATGCCAGCACCAGAGGCAGACGCATCGTTCTTGTCCGGCGCTAACAACTCAAAGGCCAAGGCCTGTAATGCATCTCCAGCCAA
>DDYJ01000048.1:12500-23456 GCA_002347905.1 Comamonadaceae bacterium UBA2237
TCCATGCAGGGCATATCGTCGTGCACCAACGAATAGGCGTGAATCAATTCAACTGCGCAAGCTGCACGCAGCGCTGCAACATCTAAGGCATCGTCTTTCACACCATTGCCAACTGCTTCACGTGCAGCTAGGACCAACATAGGGCGCAATCTTTTGCCACCATCCAATACCGCATAGCGCATGGCCTGCCCTAAACCAGCGGGCGCATCGGGACTTATCCAATTTGAAAGCGCCTCTTCCACCGCAATCAAGCGTTGGTCTGACCAATGGTCAAGTTCAACAGCCGTCAAAGTGGTGATGTGCTGACTCACGTGGGTGTCCAAGGTTTGAGAGTTCCGTTGTCGAGCACCTTGATTTGTTGCTCCACAGCGTCGAGTTGCGCACGGCAATAGGTCAGGAGTTCGGCGCCCCGTTGGTAGCCTGTCAACAACTGGGCCAAAGGTAATTGGCCAGCTTCCATATCAGCCACCAGGGCTTCAAGCTCTTTTAAAGCAGACTCGTAACTTTCGGGAACAGCTTTGGGCGTCGTTGTGGTGGGGCTTGCCTTGGGCATAGAGATAATTTTGTTTTTAGTAAGTTAGGCATACATTTTAGAGTGTATAGACATCCACTTGAGATGGGTACAATATCACTCCCCCGTCAGCTTTTAGTCTGATTATTTTTCATCCACCTCCCTGTGGGGAGTCTTTAGGTCAGGTCCCCCATGTCTGATTTAAGTCTTCAACTGCAGCAGGCGCAAGCCCAACTACCAGTTACCAGTTACTTTGACGAGGCGCTATTTCAGCGCGAACTGGAGACCATCTTTCAGTCTGGCCCACGTTATGTGGGCCACCAACTCGCTGTGCCCGAGCAGGGCGACTACTTTGCACTTCCCCAAGAAAGTGGAGGTCGCGTCTTAGTGCGCTCACATAAAGGGGTCGAGTTGTTGTCAAATGTTTGTCGCCATCGACAAGCCATCATTTTGAAAGGCAAAGGCTCCCTCAAAACCCAGGCACAAAGTTCTGGCGGCGGCAATATCGTCTGTCCTCTACACAGATGGACTTACTCTCCCTCTGGCGAACTTTTAGGCGCCCCCCATTTTGCGCAAGACCCTTGTTTAAATCTCAAAAATTACCCTCTTCGTGAGTGGAATGGCTTGTTATTTGAAGACAACGGGGTAGATATTGCTACTAATTTAGCAAACATGGGCCCCCGAAGTGCGCTTGATTTCACAGGTTTTGCACTTGATCGTGTAGAACTGCACGAATGTGACTACAACTGGAAAACCTTCATCGAAGTCTATTTAGAGGATTACCACGTAGGCCCATTCCACCCCGGACTCGGTCACTTTGTCACCTGTGATGACCTGAACTGGGAATTCAAAGAAAACTATTCTGTGCAAACGGTCGGCGTGTCTTCGAGTTTCGGCAAGCCAGGTTCCAGCGCCTACCAAAAATGGCAGGATGTGTTGCTCAAATACCGCAACGGCGAATTGCCTGATCGCGGAGCGATTTGGCTCACCTACTACCCGCACATCATGGTGGAGTGGTATCCGCATGTGTTGACTGTTTCCACCTTGCACCCTATTTGTCCCAGCAAAACACTCAATGTGGTGGAGTTTTACTACCCTGAGGAAATCGTTGCATTTGAGCGAGAGTTTGTTGAAGCGCAACAAGCCGCTTACATGGAAACTTGCGTTGAAGACGATGAAATCGCTGAACGCATGGACGCCGGTCGGAAAGTATTGATGCAACGGGGTGATAACGAAGTTGGCCCCTATCAAAGTCCGATGGAAGACGGCATGCAGCATTTTCATGAGTGGTACCGAAGAAAAATGGGGCTGGGTACTCTATAAAACCGACTTGACTAGCACTTTATTTCATGTATTCCACAATCATTTCAGTCCAACAATTACAAAGCTTGCTTGCTAGCAACACCGATTGCTTGGTATTTGATTGCACCTTTGAACTTGCCAACCCTAGCGCTGGTCATGAAAAGTATGTCGAGCAACACATTGCAGGTGCTTTGCGCGCAGATTTAGACAAGCATTTGTCAACGCATAATGATGCCGATCGCGCTAACGGTGGTCGCCACCCACTTCCTAAACCAAATGTGTTTGCAGAATGGTTGCGCAGTATGGGTGTGAACGACAGCACGCAAGTTGTGGTGTACGACCGAAACAGTGTGAACTATTGCGGCCGTATGTGGTGGATGCTCAAGTGGTGTGGCCACTCAGCGGTTGCTGTCCTAGATGGCGGCTTGCAAGCATGGATCGCTGCTGGTGGTGCAGTAGCAACTGGCGCTTCAACGCCAAGCCCTACAAATGCGGGTAATTTTTCTGTGCGCACACCATTGCTTCCATTAGTGGATACCGCCACCGTGGCTGCCAATTTAAAAACAACACAAACCCTGATCGATGCCCGTGCACCCGCAAGGTTTCGTGGTGAAGTAGAACCCCTGGACCCAGTGGCAGGACACATCCCAGGTGCTCTTAATCGTCTCTACAGCACCAACTTGAATGAGCAAGGTTTCTTCAAAAGCCCATCCGAATTACGTGAAGAATTTGCTTTGCTATTGAATGGTAGGCCAGCTAACACGGTGGTTCATCACTGCGGCAGTGGCGTCAGCGCCATACCTAATGTATTGGCTATGGAAATTGCTGGATTAGGACCTACAGGTCTTTATGCAGGAAGTTGGAGCGAATGGTGCAACACACCAGGATTGCCCTGCGAGAAATCACCCGCAATTTAATGTTGTGCCCACTCACTCAACGCAACGACTAAAGCAATTCCCGCAAACAACCATGCCACTTGGGCTGCTGTCTGGCTTGGTGACAAACGTTTTTGTAATTGTGGAATCAAGTCAGCCAAGGCCACATAAATAAAGCTACTCGCAGCAACGACCAAAAATAGTGGCAAATATTCTTCCAAAGCTCCTACGAGCAAATAGCCAATCAAGCCGCCAAGTGCCGTCACACTGCCAGACAGCGACAGCTTAATCAAAGCAGCTTTGGCGTTCCCTAAGGATTGCCGTAAAACAACCAAATCGCCCACATGGTGCGGTACCTCGTGCGCCATCACCGCCAAGGCGGCCGCCACACCTAAACGTGAATCGGCTACAAAAGCGGCCGCAATCAATATGCCATCGCCAAAGGCGTGAACACTATCACCAAGCAATACAGCCCAGCTTCCGCCTGTGTGGTGATGGTGTGAATGTGCCACTTCTGAATGCGAATGTCCGTGCTCATGCCCGTGGTGCCACAACTCTGCTTTGTCCAACAGAAAAAAGAAAATCAAGCCCATTAGTAATACTGCAAACAATACCTGGGCAGAAACACCAGCAACAGCAGATTGCTCGAACGCTTCAGGCAAAAGCCGCATAAAAGCAGTGGCCAACAAAGCGCCTGCTGCAAGACTCAATAAATGCTGGGTAAAGCGAGATAACAAGGCATAAGCCAGCATTGCAGCCAACCATACACTGCCAACCCCGGCAACCAAGGTTCCTACAAGAATTGAAATAAGTGTCATAAGCTCATCATAGGCACAAAGTCAGTGGTTCTTGAGCTGCTACAAAGCCCTTGCCAGCTACACTAAACAATAGGTTACTGCGTGTTTTTCCTAATGCGCAACATCCCAATTAGCGCCAACACCTACCTCAGCCAGCAAAGCAACTTTCAATTGCGCCACGCCTGCCATGTAGCGCGGCACCTCTTGCTTGACCCATTCCATCTCTGACTCAGGCACTTCAAACACCAATTCATCATGCACTTGCATGATGATGCGGGTGCCACGTTGCTCTGCGTCGAGCACGTTTTGAATTTTCACCATGCTCATCTTGATAAGGTCTGCCGCTGTGCCTTGCATAGGCGCGTTGATCGCAGCGCGTTCAGCTCCAGCGCGTCTGGGTGCAGCTGCACTATTTATTTCGGGCAAATACAAACGCCTACCAAAAACAGTTTGCACAAACCCTTGCGCTTTGGCTTGCTCACGCGTGTCGTCCATATAACGCTTCACCCCTGCAAACCGCTCGAAGTAACGGGTAATGTAGTTTTTAGCGGCGGTGTTATCAATTCCTAAAGCCTTTGCCAAACCAAAAGCACTCATGCCGTAAATTAATCCGAAGTTAATCACTTTGGCGTAGCGACGTTGTTCGCTACTGACTTGATCAACCGAGAGACCAAACACTTCTGCTGCAGTCGCACGGTGCACGTCCAAGCCATCGTGAAAGGCTTTTAGCAAAGCTGCGTCATCGCTTAAGTGCGCCATGATGCGCAATTCAATTTGGCTGTAATCGGCACTTGCAATCACACTGCCGGTAGGTGCCACAAAAGCCTCGCGCACTTTGCGTCCCTCTGGCGTGCGAATAGGAATATTTTGTAAATTGGGGTCGTTGCTCGACAACCTACCAGTTACCGCAACCGCTTGCGCATAGTGTGTATGCACCCTACCCGTTTTGGAATTGGCCATTTGCGCCAGTTTGTCGGTGTAGGTGCCTTTGAGCTTGCACAAAGAACGATGCTCCAAAATTTTGGCGGGCAATGGATAGTCTTGCGCCAATTTTTCGAGCACCTCTTCGTCTGTACTGCGCGCGCCCGTGGCTGTTTTCTTGACGACTGGCAATCCCAGTTTGTCAAAAAATATTTCACCTAGTTGTTTAGGGCTTGCCAGATTAAATGGTTGGCCTGCAATGGCATATGCCTCATTTTCAAGTTCGACAATGCGTTGTCCTAAAGCATGGCTTTGCGCAGCCAATTTGGGACCATCGATTAAAACGCCATTGCGCTCCACCCGAAATAAGGCTTCGCTACTTTTGATTTCCAAATCATAAATAAACGCTAGCTTTTCGTCTGCTTGCAAATGCGGCCAAAGTGCAAGATGCACGTCCATGGTCATATCAGCGTCTTCGCAAGCGTATTCACTGGCGCGCGCTATTTCCACTTGTGAGAAAGAAATTTGATGCGCGCCTTTGCCACAGACGTCTTCATAGCTAAGGCCCTGGCGCTCCAGATGTCGAAGCGCCAAACTCTCGAGGCTATGCGGCTTGTGCACTTCCAACACATAGCTTTGCAACATGGTGTCATGCACAAACCCTTGGACTTGCACGTCATAGTTGGCCATCACATGGCGGTCATATTTGATGTGCTGGCCTAGCTTCAAGGCCTTGGGATCTTCAAACCAAGGCTTGAGTTTGGCAATGACTTCTTCGAGCGGCAGTTGGTTTGGCACGTCACCATAACTGTGGCCCAGGGGTATGTAACACGCTTCACCAGGTTGCACAGAGAAACTCAATCCCACGATTTGTGCTGTCATCGCATCGATCGCCGTCGTTTCTGTGTCAAATGCCGTCAAGCTGGCTTGTTTTATTTTTTCAAACCATATGTCAAATTGCTCCCAGGTCAAAACACAGGTGTATTGTTTGGTTGTCACTTGCGAGGGTTGTGACTGGATGTCTTCAAACATGTCGTCAGAGACTTGCGACTTAGACGGCTTTGTAACTTTCGAAGCGGTTGCAGTGGCTACACCGCTGTCGCTGGTCTGATCTGAAACGTCAGCGTCATCCGACATTGCGCGCGCCAAGCCTTTAAAGCCGTAGGTCTCATAAAAACTTTTGAGTCCTGAGCGGTCTGGCGGATGCAACGTCAATGCCTCGAGTGCTGGCAAGGTGGGGACATAAGCGGACAAATCACAATCCGTTTTGATCGTGACTAGTTGTCGCCCCTTGGGCAACCAATCTATCGCTTGCCGTAAGTTCTCGCCCACAACACCTTTGATGGTGTGTGCGTTTTCAAGCAAGGCAGTCAGGGAGCCATACTCCATTAACCATTTAGCCGCAGTTTTCGGCCCTACTTTTTGAACACCTGGAATGTTGTCAACGGTGTCACCCACCAAGGTTTGGAAATCAATCATCAAATGCGGAGGTACGCCAAACTCTGCAGTAACGCCTGCTACATCTCGCCGCTTACCGTTCATGGTGTCGATGATGGTGATGTGTTGATCCACCAATTGGCTCAAATCTTTGTCACCGCTTGAAACAATCACCTCTATGCTTTGCTTGGCGGCCAAAACCGCTAAGGTGCCAATCACGTCATCGGCTTCCACGCCAGGCACATTCAAGACTTGCCAACCCATCAGGCGCACGACTTGGTGGATGGGTTCGATTTGTGTGCGCAAATCATCTGGCATCGGCGAGCGATTGGCTTTATAGGCGGGGTACAAATCATCACGGAATGTCGGGCCCTTAGCGTCAAACACACATACGGCGTAATCGGCTGGCACCTCTTTGCGCAAACTTTGCATCATGTTGACCATGCCACGTATTGCCCCAGTGGCAGCGCTACTCGGGTCGCCTGGCACTGCACGCAAATCTGGCATAGCATGGAAAGCACGGTAGAGATAACTGGAACCATCTACCAATAACAGGGTTTTCTTTTCGGTCATGTCCCACATTGTGCCGTGCACGAAACTGCGCCAACTACAATGGTCCGATACGCTTATTTCACCCCACTATGGCCGTTTTTACCGAAGTCTCTGAATCGCAAGCCCAAGAATTGCTCACCCATTTGCAACTGGGTGATTTACTTGAGCTCAAAGGCATTCAAGGTGGGATTGAAAACACCAATTATTTTTTAACTAGCAATGTTGGCGCCTATGTTCTTACCTTGTTTGAGCGACTAACCCACCAACAATTGCCGTTTTATCTCCATTTAATGAAACATCTGGCACACCACGGTATCCCTGTGCCTGATCCTGTGGCCAATTCAGACGGTGATATTTTGTTAACGGTCGAAGGCAAACCTGCCGCTGTGGTCAACCGTTTGATAGGTAGCAGTGAACTCGCCCCAACGCCCCAGCATTGCCACGCAGTGGGTGAGATGTTGGCACGCATGCATTTGGCAGGTAAAGATTACAACCGCCATCAACCCAATTTACGAGGATTAGCTTGGTGGAACGAAACTGTTCCTGTAGTGTTGCCGTTTTTGGATGCCTCGCAAAGTAGCCTGATTCAAAGCGAGCTCGCTTTTCAAAACCATATTGCCCAGTCTTCTGCTTACGCTGCACTCCCACGCGGTCCTGTGCATGCAGACTTATTCCGTGACAACGTGATGTTTGAGGGTCAGGACGACACACTACAACTGACAGGTTTTTTTGATTTTTATTTTGCTGGCATTGACTCGTGGCTATTTGATTTAGCTGTTTCCCTAAACGATTGGTGTATCGACTTAGACACCGGGGCCTTGCATGCTGATAAAACTGCGGCATTGCTAGAAGCCTACCAATCTGTCAGACCCTTGATCAAAGCTGAGCGCCATCTACTTAACCCCATGTTGCGTGCCGGTGCTTTGCGTTTTTGGACATCGCGCCTGTGGGATTTCCACTTACCGCGCGAAGCCAGCATGCTCACGCCGCATGACCCAACTCACTTTGAACGTGTTTTGCTTCAAAGATTACACAATCCGATTGGCTTGTCTACATGAAACTCAACGTTGTTGAAGCACGCACCGGATCAAAATGGGTTCGGCAAGGCATTCGGGTATTTTGGAAACAGCCAATCGCGATGAGTGGGCTGTTTTTTCTATTTATGGCCATCATGTCGCTGTCTGCCTTGCTGCCTGTCGTTGGCAGTTTTATCGCGCTCACTTTATTGCCTGCTGCCACCTTAGGTTTGATGGCAGCGAGCCGCGAGGTCGAGCTGGGTAAATTTCCCATGCCCACCATTTTGGCGATTGCGTTTCGTGCAAGCAAAGAGCGCAAGCAGGATATGGTTGTTTTAGGCTTCCTGTACGCGCTGGGCTTTGTAGGCGTTATGGGTCTGTCGGCTTTGGTAGACGGCGGTGGTTTTGCTAAGTTGTATCTGGTTGGGGGCAAGTTAGATGCTGAAACCATCATGGATTCGAACTTTCAAAATGCTATGTGGCTATCCCTCTTGCTCTACATGCCTTTGTCTATGGTGTTTTGGCATGCTCCTGCGTTAGTGCATTGGCATGGCGTACCAGCGATCAAGAGCTTGTTTTTTAGTACCGTCGCATGTTTGCGTAACTGGCGTGCTTTTTTAGTATTTGGTTTGATGTGGACAGTGGTATTCATGTCCACCGCTTTGATACTGAGTGTGGTCTCGGGCTTGATGGGAGACGGCGAATTGGTGTCTATGACGTTGTTACCAGCCATGCTGATGTTGGCTGCTATGTTCTTTTGCTCCGTTTACTTTAGCTTTCGCGACTGTTTTGTCAGCGATATCCTCTACGCATAAGCTAAGTTTTGGCTTGCGCCGACAAACCTGGGGCAAAAGCTCTTAGTTTTTGAGCCTCTCAAACTTGCGTTAGTTTGGCGACGCTTAAAGCGAGCCACTTCAATCCATGGCGTGGAAAATTCACTTGCGCTCTGGCATCGTCTCCAATGCCTTCCATACCTACTACTGTGCCCTCGCCAAACTTGGTGTGGAATACCTGCACGCCAGAACGAACCCATGCGTTAGGACCCGTGGCAGCAGGTGCACGTTGCACAACGGGCGTTTGCGCGCTGGCCTTGGTTTGCCAATCGTTATTAGTCCACGCGGGTTGTTGCCATGCATGGCGTGGCGAAGTTTGTGCGTCCGCAAAAGCAGATCTAGCAGGTGTGATCCATTTGAGCGCATGTTCTGGTAGTTCATCAAAAAATCGGCTCTTGATGTTGTAGCGTGTTTGCCCATGCAACATACGTGTTTGGGAGTGACTTAAGTACAACCGACGCCGCGCTCTGGTGATGGCGACATACATCAGGCGGCGCTCTTCTTCCAATCCGTCATAGTCGTTCATCGAGTTTTCATGCGGAAACAAACCCTCTTCCATGCCAGTGATGAACACGCAATCAAACTCAAGGCCTTTGGATGCATGCACCGTCATCAACTGCACCGCATCTTGGCCTGCTTGTGCTTGGTTGTCGCCTGACTCCAATGCAGCATGGGTTAAGAAGGCCGCCAAGGGAGACAAGGTTTCGCCTGTGTCTGGGTTAATCATTTCACCGTTGACGGGCATCGCGACTGCGTCTCTGCCAAACCCTTCTTGGGTGACAAAGCTCTCCGCCGCATTGACCAACTCAGTCAAGTTCTCAATTCGGTCTGCGCCTTCGCGCTCGCTTTGGTAATGCTCCACCAAACCAGAGTGGTCTAACAATAGCTCGATGATTTGCCTGAGGTTTTGGCCTTGGGTTTGTTCGCGCAGCACATCGATCTTGGCGACAAATGCGGTGATATTCACGCCTGCTTTACCTGTCAAGGTACTCACCGCATCATGCAACGGGCAACCCATGGTGCGGGCAACATCTTGCAGTTGTTCAATACTACGTGCACCAATGCCACGTGGCGGGAAGTTCACGACGCGCATAAAACTGGTGTCGTCGCGCGGGTTTTCTAGCAAACGCAAATAAGCCAAAGCGTGTTTGATTTCAGCCCGCTCGAAGAATCGCAAGCCACCATACACACGGTATGGCATGGCGGAATTGAACAAGGCCGTCTCAATCACGCGACTTTGTGCGTTACTGCGATATAGAACAGCAATTTCGTGGCGATGCGCCACACCTTGCGCACCTTCACCGTTTTGGCCTTCACGCAAGAGTTGTTTCATTTCTTCCACCATCCACTGAGCTTCTGCAAAGTCGGTGGGCGACTCGTAAATGCGGACAGGCTCACCGGCACCTTGCGTAGTGTGTAAGTTTTTGCCTAAGCGGTTTTTGTTGTGGTCAATCAGGTGATTAGCACTGTCCAAAATATTGCTAAAGCTTCGGTAGTTTTGCTCCAGCTTGATTTGGTGCTGTACTTGGTACTCACGCACAAAGTCAGCCATATTGCCAACACGTGCGCCGCGAAATGCGTAAATACTTTGGTCATCGTCGCCAACCGCAAATACGGCACCGCCATCTTGTGCCTCGGGACCTGCAAGTTGCTTAATCCAAGCGTATTGCAGTTTGTTGGTGTCTTGGAATTCGTCAATCAAGATATGTCGGAAGCGTCTGCGGTAGTGTTCACGGATCGGATCGTTATCGCGCAAGAGTTCAAAAGAGCGCAGCATCAACTCCCCGAAATCCACCACGCCTTCGCGTTGGCATTGGGCTTCGTAGAGTTCATACAACTCTACTTTTTTACGGGTATCGGGGTCACGCACATCCACGTCTTTGGGACGCAAACCGTCTTCTTTACACCCAGCAATAAACCACATGGTTTGCTTGGGTGGAAAACGCTCTTCGTCCACCTGAAACTGTTTGCTCAATCTTTTGATAGCACTGAGTTGGTCTTGGGTATCCAAGATTTGAAAGGTTTGCGGCAAATTGGCTAACTTCCAATGAGCGCGTAAAAACCGATTACACAGCCCATGGAAGGTGCCCACCCACATGCCGCGCACATTGACAGGCAGCATGCCAGACAAACGCGTCAGCATTTCCTTTGCAGCCTTGTTGGTGAAGGTAACGGCCAACACACCGCCTGGTGAGACTTGACCAGTTTGCAACAACCATGCGATGCGGGTCGTGAGCACGCGGGTTTTGCCAGAACCAGCCCCTGCCAAGATAAGCGCGTGATCCGCCGGCAAAGTCACTGCAGCAGACTGTTCGTCGTTGAGGCCTTGCAATAAAAGGGCTGAGGATTGAGCGCCGTCAGGCGATGGGGTGTCGACCCCCGTTGGGAAATGCATGGTGTGATTTTAGAAGGCGTGGAAATTTTGCAGCAGAGAAGCGCTGTTAGAATCANNCCACCGGGCCCAAGATTCTTGCGCTCGGTTTTTTATTGTCTGCTTTTCGCGCATTAAAAACCCGACCAAGCCAAGCGCTCAATCTTCGAACGTTATTTTCTGGAGCTTGGGATATGGAAATTTTTGATTACGACAATATTTTGTTACTGCCACGCAAGTGCCGCGTGGAAAGTCGTTCTGAATGCGATGCTGGCGTTGAATTGGGAGGACATAAATTCCGTCTTCCCGTTGTTCCTGCCAATATGAAAACCGTCATCGAC
>DDYJ01000048.1:23512-30049 GCA_002347905.1 Comamonadaceae bacterium UBA2237
TATGCCTCTATCTCTTTAGGCGTCAAAGGCCCTGATCGCGCGACTGTTGATGACTTACGCGCTGCAGGCTTGACGCCTGAGTTCATCACGATCGACATCGCACACGGTCACGCCGACAGCGTGCGTGACATGATTGCTTACATCAAAGATAAATTGCCAAAAAGCTTTGTGATTGCGGGTAACGTAGCTACACCAGAAGCAGTGATAGACCTCGAGAATTGGGGCGCGGATGCGACCAAGGTTGGCGTTGGCCCTGGCAAAGTGTGTATTACCAAACTCAAAACGGGTTTTGGTACCGGCGGCTGGCAACTGTCAGCGCTCAAATGGTGCGCGCGTGTAGCGACCAAACCTATCATTGCCGATGGCGGCATTCGTAGCCACGGTGACATTGCCAAAAGCATCCGCTTTGGCGCATCCATGGTGATGATTGGGTCACTATTTGCGGGCCATGAAGAATCGCCTGGCAAAACCGTGGAAGTCGATGGCGAAATGTTCAAAGAATATTACGGCTCGGCCTCTGACTTCAACAAAGGTGAATACAAACACGTCGAAGGCAAACGCATTTTGGAACCGATCAAGGGCAAATTAGCCAATACCTTGATTGAAATGGAACAAGATGTGCAAAGCTCCATCAGTTATGCCGGTGGCACCAAACTGATGGATATTCGCAAAGTGAACTACGTTATCTTGGGCGGCGACAACGCAGGTGAACACCTGCTGATGTAACTACCCAGCGATCAACTCACTGGCCAAAGCATGTATGCGATGGCCAGGCTGGGCCAAGGCTTCCACCACACTGAAGTGTTGCAAGTCTGCAATCGCTTCTGAAACAGGCACGTGGGTTTTGCCCCATGCTTGTTGTATGAGCGTGTTGTGGCGAATAAATTCTGCGCTCTCTAATGCTCCGCAGACCGAATACAGTTTGCCGTGCTTAGGTGCAGGCATAAATGCAGGGCTATTGTTCAACGACACTTCTTCGGTCAAGCGCAAACTGTCTTTTAAGAATGGCGTGGCACGCACAGATTCCAGTTCGTATAAACCTGAAATAGACAATGCTTTGTTAGCCAAATCATGTGGTAACGCGAAGTCATAGGTGCGCCAATCACAAGCCAAAAGCATCGTGACCAAATGCCCACCCGCAGAATGCCCGACCAAGGTGATGCGCTTAGGGTCTCCGCCAAATCGATGCACATTGCGATACACCCAAGCCACTGCTTTGACCATTTGCATGGTGATGTGTGAAATAGTGACGGCAGGACACAAGGCGTAGTTAGGCACCACCACGCAAGCACCCTGTGTGGTGAAAGCAGGCGCCACAAAAGAATGGTCTGCCTTGTCTAAGGAGCGCCAATAGCCACCATGGACAAACACCATAACGGGCGCGCCTTTTGGAGAGTGCGCGGAACTGGCTGGGAATATGTCGAGCGATTCATTTTGACCGTGGCCGTAGGCCACGTCTTGGAAACAACGGTTTTCTTTGCGCGCGATCTCAGAAGTTTCACGCCAGCGTGCGAAATGCATTTCGTGCTCAGGCACTAAGGCACGATTGTTGTACATGCGGTCATACCAATCGCCGTCGTGGGTGGTTGTCATAGTTTTTTCTCCAGTCGAATTTGAATATTGGTCCAATTGCGGTTGCGGGTGGTACTGTCTTCGTACAAACTGCTGCTGTTGTAGAGGCTGTTGGTGTTATAGCTTAAAGGAGATAGGTTACTCAAAGTCAAGCGCCAAGACGTGCTGGGATCAACGCGCCACAAACCATACACATCCATCACACGTTTTTGTGAAACATAGAGCCATTGGTACTCGCTGTTGTGGGTGGTGTATCCAGGATTCATATTGATATTGCCTCCTACTGTGAAAGGCATTGACCGCAACCGGTAGTCACCGCCCAAATTAGCTGTCATGCTGGGTTGTTGGTCGAGTCGATTGTTAGGGCCTGTGATGCTCAACACATTGGATTCGTAGAAGCTGATGTTGCTGCGAATATCTACTGCGGGAGCGTCAGTCACCATCTGATTCAACCGAAATTTGGCTTCTAGTTCAATGCCTTGGGTGATGGCGTTGCCGACGTTTTGAGGAATTGAAACGTATTGTTGTGTAGCAATTCCTGATATGGTCTCTAAGCTAGTGACGTTTCGAATCAAATTACTCACGCGGCGATGGAACACTGCAGCACTCATCACGCCACCATCGGGTAAGTAGCGCTCCACAGCGACATCAAGGCCCAGCGCCACTTCAGGCCTTAAGGCCGGGTTGCCTTTGCTACCAGGGTTGGTAGCGATGTTTGAAGACCCACCAATTTCATCTCTTGACGGTGTGTACCGTGCTAACAAAGATTGCATCCATGGCGCTTTGAAACTCCGCGTCAAACTCATGCGCACTTGGTCACGCCCTTCTGGGTTGGGTTTCCATAGTGCGTGCAATAAGGGGGAGAACACGCCAATACGATTGGTCGCATCAGTCTCACCGTTATTGCCATAGGTAGACATTTGCTCGTAACGCACACCACCATGACCAGACCAATTCGGAGTGAATTGTTTTTCGTCTTGTGTATAGATAGCGTATTTGAGAGTGCGAGCTTGCATGTTGCCGTCACCGTCGGTGTAGACAGGTTGTGCTGTTTGGGTGCGTCGCACCACCTCAATCTCTGCACCGCTTACCCACTGATGCCCTCCACCCAAGACATTGGTGTACTTGCCATTCAAACTCACAGAGCGGTCTCGGGTGGTTGAACTTTGGCTCAGAGATGGCAACACCAAACCACCTCCCGTTGGAGTTTGGTAAGTGTGGCTCGAACTATCCCAACCACCCGTATTAAATTTCCATTCCATCGCACTGTCTGCAGAGAGTTTTCTGCGCCACTGGCCGTTGAGTCGTGCCATGCCGAAATTACCGTCGCCGCTGGTGTTGGCACTATCTGTGCTGGCAGTAGACGTACCAGTCACTGTTTGCGTTTGGCTCAAGGCAATCGTTCCCGAATTGTGCGAACGTGAATACACCACAAAAGGCATCAAGGTCAATGTCTCACCAGGTGCACCTTTGAATTGCAAACGCCCCGTGCTATTGAATCCATCACGGGTACTGGAAGAGTCGTTGATACGTGTACGCGCTAGCGTTGTAGATGTAGCTGTGTATTGGCGTGATAAAACCGTCTCGCTGTGATCTGGCGTTGCGTTTTCGTACATTGAAAACGTGAAGTTAGAACTCCAATTTTCAAATTCCTTATAAGTTGTGTAAGAGCCATTAGGAGAGAGATAACCACCTTGCCAAGAAGAACCCAATTTAAGTTCAGAAGGCATGCCACGGCGCCCCTCGCGTGTGATGATGTTGATGGTTCCCGCAATCGCCTGTGCGCCTGTCTCGGCAGTGGGTGCGCGGTAAATCTCTATGCGCTCCACCATTTCCGGCGTGAGCGATTCAATTGAAAAACCTGGTGGAACGCGCTGGCCATCCAACAAAATTTGTGTGTACCCTGCGCTTAAACCTCGCATGCGTACCCCACCGCCACGACCTGGGTTGCCACCTAAAGTAATGCCTGGCATGCGCTTTAACACTTCGCCAATGTTGGAGTCGCCCTGTTTTTCAATTTCTTCACGACCGATCACGATCTTGCTGGCGGTTGATTCGCGGCGTTGTTGCGTGTCGTTGTCGCGGCCACTGGTGATCTCAACTTTGCCCATGTCTGTGACGGGTGCAGTTTGCGAAAGTACACATGGCGATGTGGAAAGCAACGCGAATGCAGAGAGCCAACGCACTACCCCGCTGAATTGTGGAACTGGCAAGAACTCGGGCGAGCGCACGTAAAAAGTCATAAGCCAAAAGTTTAATAGGGCTTGAAAGCCCTTGCCGTGTAAAGTTGAGCTTTTATTGTTTTATTTGAGTATGGACCACGCATCAACGCCCCACGCCTATGAAATCAAGAGTGCGTCACTGCCTTTGGTAGCTTTTTTACTTAAAACCGCAGATCTTTCAGCCTTAGAAATTGACCTAGAACGTCGCTTAGGTGCTACCCCAGAGTTTTTTGATAACGATCCTGTTGTGATTGACTTGAGTGGCTTAGATATCCATACAACCTCGATCGACTTAGTCGGCGTGTGCGACTTACTTGAAAAGTACCGTGTAGTTCCTGTTGCATTTCGTGGCGCAGCAGACAGTTTGCACCATAACGCGCAAGAAGCTGGATTGTTTGTAACGCAAGATCTCCACATGCCAACTTCTAAAGTAGAAACAGTTGTGCAAGAAGTAATCCGTGAAGTGGAAGTGGTACGCGAGGTACACGGTACACACGAAAGCGCCATGGTTATCGATAAGCCTTTGCGCTCTGGGCAACACATCTACGCCAAGGGGCGTGATTTGATCGTGATGGCGATGGTCAATCCAGGTGCAGAAATCATGGCCGATGGCCATATCCATGTGTACGCGCCATTGCGCGGCAAAGCCATTGCTGGTGCCCGTGGCGATGAAACTGCGCGCATCTTTACATCCTGCTTAGAGGCAGAGTTAATTTCTATCGCTGGCACCTACCGCACCAGCGACACACCACTGCCAAAAGAAGTGGCTGGTAAAGCGGCTCAGATCTCTTTGCAAGGCGATAAATTGGTAATGCAAAGGTTGTAAAATTGTGCGTTGCATTTTTATAAGTAATTAAGGGTTTATTCATGGCAAAAATTGTTGTGGTGACTTCTGGCAAAGGTGGCGTTGGCAAAACCACCACCAGCGCTAGTTTTTCATCGGGTCTGGCTTTGCGTGGCTTTAAAACTGTTGTGATCGACTTTGACGTGGGTTTACGTAACCTCGACTTGATCATGGGATGCGAACGCCGCGTGGTGTATGACTTCATCAACGTGATCAATGGCGAAGCCACTTTGAACCAAGCCTTGATCAAAGACAAGCAGTGCGATAACTTATTTGTTCTAGCCGCCTCCCAGACCCGTGACAAAGACGCTCTCACCAAAGAAGGCGTAGAGCGCGTTCTCAATGACCTCAAAGGCATGGGTTTCGACTACATCGTGTGCGACTCCCCCGCTGGTATCGAAATTGGCGCCATGATGGCCATGCATTTTGCTGACGAAGCCCTGGTGGTCACCAACCCCGAAGTGTCCTCAGTACGAGACTCTGACCGCATCTTGGGCATGCTCAGCAGCAAAACCTTGCGTGCGATTGAAGGCAGTGAACCGATCAAAGAGCACTTGTTGATCACCCGCTACAACCCTAGCCGTGTGGAAGATGGCCATATGCTATCGCTTGAAGACATTCAAGATATCTTGCGCATACCTTTGATTGGTGTGATTCCCGAATCTGAAACTGTTTTGACAGCATCCAACCAAGGTTTGCCAGCCGTACATCTCACTAACACCGATGTTTCAGAAGCCTACAAAGATGTGGTCAGCCGCTTTCTCGGGGAAGAAGTTCCTCTGCGATTTACCGAACACGTGAAGCCCGGTTTGCTTAAGCGCATCTTCGGGGGGAAATAAGCCGATGTCTTTACTTTCTTTCCTGCTTGGCGAAAAGAAAAAAACCGCCAGCGTCGCTAAAGAACGCCTGCAATTCATACTCACCCATGAGCGCACAGGGCGTGATCCTCAACCAGACTACTTACCTGCCCTGCAGCGTGATTTAGTGGCTGTGTTGTCCAAGTACGTCAACATCAATCCACAAGATATCAAAGTTAACTTTGAGCGACACGATAATCTTGAAGTGTTAGAGGTCAAGATTGAGTTGCCAGATAGCGCTTGATTAACCGCCTTTGCTAGGACGCTTACCAGGATTCTTTTTGCTACGTGTAGAGACACCGCGCTCTAAGCTGACGCGCTGACCGCGACCACCAGTACGTGCAGATGTACCAGGTAATGGTGTAGGTGCAGGTGTGCGCTTGCGATCGGCTTCTGTAACGATTTTGTTGCCCATGTTGTTTTCCAGAAAAATTAAGTAGGGTATTTTATGTCGTATTCTTGCGGTTTTCACCTTGAATACAGCCTGTTATGACCACTATCGTTAACTATTATCTTGCCCCCCAAAGCCCTTGGACCTATTTGGGTCATCAACGTTTGATGAATATGGCCGAACAGGCAGGCGCTCAAGTGCGCGTGATACCTATGGATTTAGGCAAAGTATTTCCCGTTTCAGGTGGCTTGCCACTGGGGCAACGTGCGCCACAACGTCAGGCTTATCGATTTGTGGAGCTAGAGCGGTTTAGCAAACATTTGCAGTTGCCTTTGCATCTCAAACCAAAGTTTTTTCCTGTTGCGGGTGATGATGCTGCGCGATTGATCATTGCAACGGATATGCACCACGGTAGCGCGCAAGCAGCCAAGCTTGCGGGTGCTGTGTTGTCTGCTGTGTGGACGCAAGAACGCAATATTGCGGATACCCCAACCCTTGTTGAGCTCTTATCTGAAAACCAACTCGATGCCGCATGCTTAGAACTTTCACGAGGTGCCGAAGTACAAAAACGTTATGACGCTAATACGCAAGAAGCGATTGATGTAGGTGTTTTTGGTTCACCCGCCTACGTCATTGATGGCGAACTTTTTT
>DDYJ01000109.1:0-2319 GCA_002347905.1 Comamonadaceae bacterium UBA2237
ACGAAACCAAGGTCAAGGTGGTCAAAAACAAGGTTGCATCGCCCTTCAAAACCGCTGAATTCGACATCCTGTTTGGCGAGGGCATCAGCCGCCACGGCGAGATCATCGACATGGGCGTGAACGCGCACATCATCGAAAAATCGGGCGCCTGGTACGCCTACCAAGGCGAAAAAATTGGGCAAGGTCGTGACAATGCACGCGAGTTCTTGCGCGAAAACGAAGCTTTGGCTTTCGAGATTGAGAACAAGGTGCGCGAATCTTTGGGCATTCCTTTGTTAGCCGAGTCGGTCGATGGGCCCGCTGTCAAAGAGGCCAAAGAACCGAAGGAAGCAAAAGAGCCCAAAGAAACCAAGGCCGCCCGTCAAGCGCGTGAGGCGCTCGAAGTCGAGGCCTGATCTCCGTGGCGCGATTGGCGATGAAGCCCTCACTCAAAGGGCGCGCGCTGAGGCTGTTGTCGCAGCGCGAACATTCGCGCAAAGAGTTGGAGCAAAAGCTAAAGCCCCACGAAGAAACGCCGGGTGAGTTGGCCGAGGCGTTGGACTTTTTGGTGGCCAAAGACTTCATCAACGAAAAGCGTGTGGTCGAGTCAGTTGTGAATCGACGTTCTACCAAGCTCGGGGCGGCGCGTGTTCGGCAAGAGTTGATGGCAAAAGGTTTGCCGGCCGACGATATTGCTGACGCTGTTCAAACGATGCGAGGTACGGAGTTTGAACGTGCGCTGGTGGTTTGGCGCAAGAAGTTTGGTGCGCCTCCAGCTGATGGATCTGAGCGTGGAAAGCAAGTGCGGTTCTTGGTGAGTCGTGGGTTTGCGGCTGAGGTTGTTCGGCGGGTGGTTGCTGGGGCTGACGAACTTTAGGTGGCGTTTCAAACAACCCGCGTCAAGGTGAGCGCTTGGGGCATGCTGCGAACGACATAAAGCACGCAGTGCGGAGTCGCAGCATGCCCCAAGCGATCGCCTTGGCGCAGCGCGCGCAAATAATCAAAGCAAGCCGAGCGCAAATACCTAAACCCCCAACATTAGCCGCAAATTCTGCACAGCCGCGCCACTAGCGCCCTTGCCCAAGTTATCGAGCCGGGCAATTAAAACTGCATGCCGATGTGCCTCATTGCTGAACACGCGAATTTCCAAATCATTGGTGTCATTCAAAGCCGTAGCGTCGAGCTTGCCGTTATCAGTAGCAGGTAAAACCTTTACAAAACCTTCAGGACTCTGCGCATAGTGCTTGAGCAAAGCATCATGTAAATCGGAAGCCTTGGGCTTCAAAGGCAAAGCATCTAAGTGCAACGGTACTTGAACCAACATACCTTGCTTAAAGTTGCCAACCGATGGCACAAAAATCGGTCTACGGGTCAAACCCGTGTAGGTCAAGATTTCAGGCAAATGCTTGTGCTCTAGTTGCAGCGCATAAGCCTCGAACAGCGGTGCTTTACCAGCCTCGTAGTCTTCGATCATGGTTCTGCCACCGCCGGAATAGCCGCTTACCGAGGGAAGCGCCAGTGGAAAGTCTTTGGGGATCAGGCCAGCATCCACCAAGGGGCGCAATAAAGCGATCGCGCCCGTGGCGTAGCAACCCGGGTTGGCGACGCGTTGGGCGCTTTTGACCGCTTTGGCTTGGGTGCTCGATAACTCTGGGAATCCGTAAACCCAACCGGGCGCTACGCGGTGCGCGGTGGAGGCGTCGATGATTTTGGGTTGTTTGCCGCTCAAGCTGTCGACCATGGCAACCGATTCGCGCGCAGCGTCATCATGCAGGCAGAGGATGACCATGTCGACTTCGCCCATCAACGCGCGCTTGGCTTGTGGATCTTTGCGAAGCGATGGGGCTATGCTGACGACTTCGATGCTGGGCATTTGTGCCAAACGCTCGCGTATTTGGAGTCCGGTGGTGCCGGCTTCGCCATCGATAAAGACTTTGGGCATGGGGTGGGTGGTCGAAAAAGGGATGAAATCTTGTCAAAACCAGACTTATTGGCTGTAAGCCAGTGAAAAGTTTGGGGTAAACCAGCATGATACAGTTCTGGCGCTTCATTAAACAGTCACTGTTTGCCCGATTGAGGGCCTAAAAAGCCCCATCCAACCTACGATTCCAAGAGAGATCTCATGAAGATTCACGAGTACCAAGGCAAGGAAATCTTGCGTCAATTTGGCGTGCCCGTTCCCCGCGGCATTCCAGCGTTTACGGTTCAAGAAGCGGTGGAAGCCGCTCAAAAATTGGGCGGCCCCGTTTGGGTGGTGAAAGCTCAGATTCACGCAGGTGGACGCGGCAAGGGCGGCGGCGTGAAAGTGGCGAAAACCATCGACGACGTCAAGCGTTTGGC
>DDYJ01000109.1:2385-2853 GCA_002347905.1 Comamonadaceae bacterium UBA2237
CCAGCCAAAAGATTGCCTTTATCGCGTCCAGCGAAGGCGGTATGGATATTGAAGAAGTGGCGCACAGTACGCCCGAAAAAATCGTGACCGAGTTCATCGACCCTTTGACCGGTTTGGGCGACGCACAAGCCAAGAAGATTGCGGATGCCATCGGCATGCCAGCAGACTCCACCGCGCAAGCCGTGGATATCTTCAAAAAGCTCTACCAGTGCTACATGGATACCGATGCATCTTTGGTCGAGATCAACCCCTTGAACCGCGACAGCAAAGGCAATGTGATGGCCTTAGACGCCAAGTTCAACTTTGACGCCAACGCTTTGTTCCGCCACCCAGAGATCGTCGCGTACCGCGATTTAGACGAAGAAGATCCTGCTGAAGTGGAAGCGTCTAAGTTTGACCTTGCCTACATTTCCCTTGACGGCAACATCGGTTGCTTGGTCAACGGCGCTGGTTTGGCGATGGCCACGA
>DDYJ01000136.1:0-11285 GCA_002347905.1 Comamonadaceae bacterium UBA2237
CCACTCGGCTCACGCCGTGCACGGTATTCACTAGTACAGGAAAGAAGGATGCGTAAGCGACGATCGCCAAGGCAGTGGGTGTTCCAGTGCCAAACCAAAGGATGGCAATTGGCAAGATGGCCATGGGTGCAATCGGTCTGAAACTTTCAATGATGGGATCAAGGTTTTCACGCACGGTGGCGCTCGATCCCATCATCAAGCCCAGCAGGATCCCTAAAGTCGACGCCACAGAAAAACCCAGCACCACGCGCCCAAGGCTTTGCACGGTGGCCGACAGCAAGGAACCGGTGTCCAGCAAATCAACCAAGGTTTGAAGCACTTTTAGAGGCGCAGGGGCAGGGCTGCCAGCAGGGAGTGAACTTGCCCAGAACTGCCAAATCAAAATCATTAGCAATGGCAAGGTCAGGTTGCGTGCCAGAACGGCTGTGCTGTGATGAGAGGACTTGCTTTTCATCATTGATCTACAGAAGCTTCTGACCATGGCGTCAGTGTGCGCTGTAATTTGCGAAGCGCCAGGTCACACAGATAACCGACCAGACCAATGGCCAAAATAAATGCAAAGACCTTAGGCGTCATCAGCATTTGCCGGTACCACTCGATGGCAAATCCAAGTCCGCTCGGTGAGCCTATCAATTCTGCGGCAACAATGGCAGCCCAACTCGCGGCAAAGGCCAAACGAATGCCCACCATCATGTTTGGCAGTGCAGAAGGTACCAACACATGCATGAGCAAAGGCCAACGTCCGATGCCCATGGTTCGCGCAGCGGCAAGCAAGCGCGCATCAGTATGCCTCACGCCGGAGATAGTGTTCAGCAAGACAGGGAAAAACCCGACGTAGAACATGATGAACACAGGCAGGGTATCGCCTACGCCAAAAATAAACAGTGCCAGAGGCAGCCACGCAATTCCTGAAATTGGGCGCAGCATTTCTACCAAGGGATCAATGAACTGCTCTGCACGATGTGAGAGACCCATCAGAAAACCTAAGGGCACGGCGATGGCGATCGACAGCGAAAGTGCCAACAACATGCGTAAGGTGCTGACCATCGCATGCTCGGCGATTTCACCTTCTTTGAGCAAAGTCCATAAAGCCTCGAAGACCTTGAGCGGGGAGGGGAGCTGTAAGGGATTGCCATTCCATAAATGAAGCAACCACCAAAAAAGGAAGAAGACAGCGAAAGAACGCAGGGGAACCCACAGTTGGCGGTAAGCGATCCAGAAAGATCGTCGACCAGGCGATGCGCTTTGGGCGTCACCTCCAGAGCCAGGCTTCGATGGGACCAACGTCACGATACTCCCCATTGCTGCCCTTAGCGTGTCACGGCCAGGAAGCCGCCGTCTACGTAGAGGGTCTGACCATTGATGTAGGCGCCGGCGCCAGACGAGAGCAAAAGTGCAGCGCCACAGAGGTCTTCAGGTTGCCCCCAGCGGCGGTTTGGTGTCCAACCCGAAACGAAGGCATTGAACTCGAGATCTTTGGCCTGACTAAACTCTGTGTGTGTGTAGCCGGGTGCAAGCGCATTTACCGTGACACCTGTTCCGGCCAAATCAGCCGCCATGGCACGGGTCAGAGCGGACACCCCCCCTTTGGCAACCACATAGGGGACCAAGTTAGGACGCGCTACGTGATTCATGATCGAGCTGAGGTGGACGATACGCCCACTGCCTTGTTTCACCATCAAATGAGCTGCAAGCTGAGCCATCAAAAAGCAGGCAGTCAGGTCGGTGTCGATCACTTTTTGCCATTCTTCGCGCTTGAGTTGCAGAAACGGTGTACGCACGATGACGCCAGCGTTGTTGATCAGGACATCCAGACGCCCATGAAGCGCAATGACTTTCTCAAAAGCTTTGGCGATCTCATCTTCGTTGGTAACGTCAAAAGCGATGGACTCCACATTCATGCCGCTTTCGCGCCATTGCACGGCGAGTTCATGGATGCGGGGGTTCAGGTCGCATGCAATCAGCTTTGCACCGGCTGCAGCAAAGCCGCGCGCCAGTGCGCCACCAATGCCCCCAGCTGCTCCAGTAATCAATACCACCTGATCTTGAAGGGAGAAAAGATGTTGGGGTGCCAAGCTCGCAAAAGCGCTGGGGTTGGCCGTTAGCTGAGTGGGTGAGGTCATGTTTGACTTTTCTTTTTCGGATCAGTGACATACATGCTATGCGTCACTTGGGTTCATTGGAATTGGAACTTGAGCAACGCTCGCTTCGCACAAACGCAAGGGTGGGTGTTGCGTTTGCGTGAAGGCCAGTTTGCCGCAAATTTGATTCCCCAATCCGCAGGGGTCTCCTAGCATTGGCGACATGAGTCACACCACGGCCTTGCCAAACTTAGTCAATCCGCACTCTGTCCAGCGATTAGGCACACAAACTGACATCTTGGGTGAGTGCCCACTTTGGGATGCTATTACTAAATGTTTGTACTGGGTTGACATCCGCCGTCCGGCCATTCGTCGTTTCACCCATGCCACTGGCGAAGTACAAACATGGACTATGCCGGAATTGGTAGGCTCCATTGCGTTGGTGGAAGATGGTCGATTATTGGTGGCCATGCCCACCCAGATTGCTTTATTTGATCCTGTCAATGGTGAACTCAGTGCATGGGTTCCGAGTTTGTCCCTTCCGCAAGGACACCGATTCAACGACGGTCGATGTGATGCCCAGGGTCGTTTTTGGGTTGGCAGCATGCACAACATCACCCGTGCACCCGAGGGAACTCTTTTTTGTCTTGAAGGATCAGGACCCTTGAAAGAAGTTCGACACGGTGTTTGTATTCCCAACAGCCTGGCCTTCAGTCCCAATGGCGATACCTTGTATTTCGCTGATTCTTTGCATTACCGAATTTACGCACACCCCTACGCTCCCGAGTCAGGGTTGATGGGCGAGGCGCAGGTATTTGCTGAGAGCGCGCCACCTGCTTTCCCTGATGGATCGGCCGTAGATGCCGAAGGCTTCGTGTGGAATGCTGAATTCAATGGAGGTCGACTCTTGCGGTACGCGCCTGATGGCAGCCTCGATCGAGTGATACATCTGCCCGTTGAGCGACCGACCTGTTGTGCATTTGGAGGACCCAATTTAGATATTCTGTACATCACCAGCACATCTCAGAACATGACTGAATTAGAACGTCAAAAAAATCCTATGGCTGGCGCATTGATGGTCATTGTTCCTGGGGTACATGGCTTGCCTGAACCTCGTTTTTCTCTCAGCGGACCTCGCAGCAAGACCACCCTTTCTACTGAAAGACACTGATCATGACAGCACTGTCCTTTAAGCTCGCTTCTATCGAGGCTTTTTGCATTCGCGTCCCCGTCAAGATGCCCATCAAGGTGGCGTTTGGCACTTTCCGCGACCGCCCCATGGTGTTGCTTCGCGTGGTGGACACGGCCGGAGCCGAAGGTTGGGGCGAGGTCTGGGCCAACTGGCCCGCCAGCGGTGCCGAGCACCGCGCGCGCCTGGCCACCGACCTGGGCGAACGCTTGGTGGGCAGACGGTTTGAATCGCCCGAAGCCATGTTCCAGCAACTGAGCCGGGAGCTGGAAGTGCTGGTGCTGCAAACCCTGGAGGTCGGACCTATCGCTCAGGTGGTCGCCGGACTGGACATCGCTTGTTGGGACCTGGTGGCGCGCCGAGCAGGCAAGCCCTTGCACCAAATGCTCAGCGCGCGCGAAGTCAGTCATGTGCCGGTGTATGTCACCGGCATCAACCCCGATCAGCCCGAAGTTTTTGCAGCGGCACGTCAGGCCGAAGGTTTCCAGGCCTTCAAGCTCAAGACCGGTTTTGGACACGACAAGGACGTGCGCAACCTGCAGGCCATGCGCGAGGTGCTAGGCTCGCAAGCCGTCTTGACCTGTGACTCCAACCAGAACCTTGATTTGCACTCTGCCGTGGCTTTTGCGCAGGCTATTGAGCCCCTTAACTTGAGCTGGTTTGAAGAGCCGTTGCGGGTGGATGCGCCGCAGGCCGATTGGCAGGCTCTGGCGCAAGAAAGTAGCACCCCGCTGGCTGGCGGTGAAAATTTTCATGGCGCGCAGTTTGACCACGCGCTGGCCAGCCCCGTCTTGCAGGTGCTGCAGCCCGACATCACCAAGTGGGGCGGTATCAGCGGCAACGCTTTGGTGGCGCGCCGCGCCGTTGCTACAGGCAAGCGGTATTGCCCGCACTATTTTGGTGGCGGTGTGTCATTGCTGGCTTCGCTGCAAGTGCTGGCGGCAATCGGCGGTGAAGGTCTGCTCGAATTTGACGCCCACCCCAACCTGGGCCGAGAGGCCGTGGTGGGAGATTTATTGCCGGTCTGCAATGGCCGTGTGCCGGTGCCCACAGGACCCGGCTTGGGCGCCACACCTGATCTGACCCAACTGGCGGGGCACCAAACCTGGAAAGGAAGGGTTCACGCATGAGCTCCCAACGAACCTCATGGGCTTTGTCAGCAGACGTTAAAGCTTTGCGCATCGGCTTCATCGGTGCCGGCCGCTTGGGCCAGGCGCTGGCCTGGAGCCTAGACCAAGCGGGGCTGAAGGTCGTGGCCGTCAGCAGCACGCTCGAAGCGCATACTCGTGCTCTGGCAGACCCCATTGAGGCTTGTGTTTGCATGTCAACTCAGGCGGTGGCCGATGCCTGTGATCTGGTGTTTGTGACCACGCCCGATAGCGTCATTGGGCCCACATGTGAAAGTCTGAAATGGCGAGCCGGGCAGGCCGTGGTGCATTGCAGCGGTGTGACCGAGGTCCGGGAGCTGGCGCATGCCTTTGAACAGGGCGCCAGCATCGGTGGCTTCCACCCAATGCAGACATTTGGCGATCCCCATGCGGCTGTGCAGTCACTGCCAGGCTGCACCATCACGGTCGAGGCCGAGGAGCCTGAACTGATGCAAAGCCTTCTGTCGCTGGTGGAGCATTTACGTTGTGTGCCTAACCGTTTGCCAGCTGGCATGCGCGGTCGCTACCACGCTGCAGCCGGATACACATCGCAGTTCATCAATGCGCTTTTCTATCAAGCCGTTCGATTGTGGCAAACTTGGGGCGCTACCGAAGAAGAAGCCTTGCGTGCCTTATTGCCACTGGCGCAGGGCACGCTCAGTTCTATCCAGACTGCGGGCGTGGCACGTGGCATGCCTGGCCCGGTTTCACGCGGCGATCTGTATTCGATTGACAAACACCTGACCGCCATCGCTCCCATGGGACCCGAAATGTTGGGTTTCTACCGTACCCTTTGTATGACTACTGTAAACCTTGCCCAACAAGCGGGTGGTATTGACGAAGCAAAAGCACAACAATTTGCCACCTTACTCAATGCGCAAGGTCATTGATCCCGTCTTTGCCTATGATGCATAACGCAGTACTTCCAGCCGCCCGTTCCTTCTTGTTCGTGCCAGGTAACCGGCCCGAGCTTTTTCTCAAAGCTATTCAAAGCGGTGCCTCCCTCATGGCTATCTGGAACCACACCTGCGAAAGTGCATATGGTTTGGCCGCTAGTTCGCACCGCGTTGTCTTAGCTTCTTGTGGCTCATCTTTGGTTTAAATTAATTCGAGTCAAATCTTAAAAGAAAGACCTAACATGCAAAAACATTTCATTGACAACCAATGGGTTGATGGTGATTCGGGCGAAAGCATTTCCGTTGTGGACCCTTCAATCGGTGAAGCCTTTGATCACCTCACACGTGGAAATGCAGCTGATATTCACAAAGCGGTATTGAGTGCTCGTACGGCATATGTTGGTGCGTGGGGTGCGATGACTGCGGCAGAGCGAGGGCGCTGGCTAATGAAGTTAGCCTACAAGCTGCAAGACCATGCCGAAGAACTTGCACAAATTGAATCGCGTGATTGTGGCAAACCACTTAAACAAGCGCGCGTTGATGCATCGGCTGTGGTGCGTTATTTTGAGTTTTATGCAGGCGCTGCAGATAAGCTTTTGGGACACACTATTCCCTACCAGAATGGCTATACCGTTTTGACTTTGCGTGAGCCGCACGGCGTCACAGGACACATCGTGCCGTGGAATTACCCTATGCAAATTTTTGGCCGTAGCGTGGGTGGTGCTTTGGCTGCAGGTAACGCATGTGTGGTCAAACCATCTGAAGACGCATGCTTGTCTTTGTTGCGAATTGCAGAGCTGGCTGCTGAAATCGGATTTCCTGCAGGCGCATTGAATATCGTTACAGGGTATGGTCACGAAGCAGGAGATGCGCTGGTGCGTCACGTCGGGATTGACCACGTCTCGTTCACTGGCTCACCAACAATAGGACAAATAGTAGTACGCACAGCCGCCGAGCATTACACACCTGTTACCTTGGAGTTGGGCGGTAAATCGCCACAAATTGTGTTTGCAGATGCGGACTTAGACGCTATGGTGCCTGTGGTGGTCAATGCAATTGTGCAAAACGCTGGGCAAACATGCTCTGCTGGAAGTCGTTTGTTGGTTGAGCGTTCAGTTTATGAGGAAGTGATTGAACGAGTGTCCAGCGCCTTAAATAAGTTAAGCGTCGGTCCTGCACACATGGATCTAGATTGCGGCCCTTTGATTCGTCAAACGCAGTTACAACGCGTGCAAAGTTTTTTGGCTGAGGCACATGCTGATGGCTTGCGTGTTGCTGGTCAGGGAAGTGTGGTCTCTGAAGCACCAATTGGCGGTTTTTATCAAGCACCCACTTTATTGCGTGATGTGCCATTGATGCACCGATTAGCCCAACAAGAGGTTTTTGGCCCTGTCATTGCCGCAATGCCATTTGATGACGAAGCCCAGGCTATAGACATGGCCAATGCCACTGAGTATGGGTTAGTGGCAAGCGTGTGGGCTCGTGATGGCGCACGTCAAATGCGTATGGCGCGCAAGGTTCGTTCGGGGCAAATATTCATCAATAACTATGGTGCAGGTGGCGGTATCGAATTGCCATTTGGGGGTGTTAAAGCGAGTGGTTGGGGGCGTGAAAAAGGTTTTGAGGCACTATATGGTTTCACCGTGCTAAAAACGGTTTCTATTAAACACGACTAAGGAAACAAGGGACAGACATGAAAAAAATTGGAATGATTGGTATTGGCATGATGGGTCATGGCATTGCAAGTAACTTGCTTAATAAAGGCCAGTCTTTGTCTGTGCTCGAGCATGCGGGCAACCAACCCATTGACGATTTGAAAGACAAGGGTGCTCGCTCTTACCAATCAGCAAAAGAGTTGGCCAACCAAAATGATGTTGTCATTTTGTGTGTCACAGGCTCTCCACAAGTCGAGGCCGTGCTCACTGGTGAAGACGGAGTGCTCAAGGGTATGCGTCCGGGCACTATCATCATTGATTGCTCCACAGCGGTGCCAACATCAACTGAACATTTAGCGCAAATGGTGTTGGAGCAGGGCGGTCGGTTCTTAGATGCGCCGATGACCCGTACTCCAAAAGAAGCAGCGGAGGGCCGACTCAATTTACTGGTTGGCGGAGATGCTCAGCTTTATGAAGAGTGCAAGCCCATTTTGTCGTGCTTTGCAGAAAACATTGTTCATGCCGGTTGCATAGGTGCAGGACATCGCATGAAGCTGTTACATAACTATGTTTCCCTTGGCATGGTTACTCTACTAGCAGAGGCGTCTGCTTGTGCACATACCGCTGGCATTGATACGCAGACGTTTGTCGATGTGCTTGCTATGGGTGGCGGGTGGGGTGCCCCTTTAGAGCGCTTAAAACCTTTCTTGACTAATGGAGACAGTAAAGGTTTGCGGTTTAGCATTGCTAATGCCGTGAAGGATTTAACTTATTACAACACCATGGCACACGATGCCCGTGCTGACAGAACTATTGCCGATGCTGTGAAGCGAACTCTCGAGTTGGCTTGTCAAGAAACAAACCCGCAAGACCTGTTGCCAAATATCATCACAGTCATAGCTCAACGAAGAATCTAGTACGTCCTCGTATTTTTTGTAGTTGTAGTTAAGAGATTAATTAAATCCAAAAAAATGCGGTGCCCAAGTGCTGAGGGCTGGTATAAAAGTGAGCACTATCAAAACTACCCCATGCGCCCATAAGAACGGTTTTAGTTCACGTGTTAAATCTGACATGGGTACTTTAGAAACGTTGGAAGTAACAAAAAGCAGACCGCCTACAGGAGGTGTGATCATTCCTAGGGTTAAGTTATAGATCACGATCATCGCAAAATGAATTGGATCAATACCTATTTTTGCAGCCACTGGGGCCAAGATTGGCACCAACACCATGACGCCAGGAAGTGGCTCTATAAAGATGCCAAACAAAAGCAAAAAAACGTTGAGTACGATCAAAAATTTCCAAGCACTGAGATCTAAGCTACCGATCCAGTTGGCCATCATTTGTGGAACACCTTCGATGGTCAGTACCCAAGCAAATGAAGCAGACATTCCAATGATTATGAGCACCGACGCAGTTAGCAGAGCTGAGCGCCACAAGATGTCGGGGATCATGGACCAAGTTAAAGTTTTATAAATGTACCTACCGCAAAAAATGGCGTAAAAAACGGCCACTACCGATGCCTCGGTGGGGGTATACCAACCGGCACGCATTCCACCCAAAATCATGACTGGCAACAAGATCGCTGGCATGGCGGTCCAGCTAGTTTTCAAAATTTCAGGCCAACTAGGTAGTGAGCCTTCTCCGCGGTAATTGCGCAGGCGCGAGATGTACCAATTAACCACGCACATGGCAACAGCAATCAAGATGCCTGGTATTACGCCCGCGACGAATAAGGATCCCACCGACACACGGTCGTCAGCCAATGCGTAAATGATCATGATGATTGAAGGCGGGATGATGGGGCCGACTATGGCAGTGGACGCTGTGAGTGCAGCTGCATATGCTCGGTCATAACCCGCTTTGTCCATCATCCGAATGAGCATGGAGCCAGGTCCGGCCGCATCGGCTAAAGCTGAGCCAGAGATACCAGAAAAAAACGTTAACGAAACTACATTTGTGTAGCCTAAACCACCACGCTTGTGACCGACGAATTGGCCTGCAAATTTAAGCAAGACCTCGGTCAACGAACCACCACTCATTAACTCTGCAGCCAAAATAAAAAATGGTACAGCCATAAGTGGAAAGCTATCAACGCCAGTAAAAGTCTCTTTAAGGAGGACCAGTAAGGGGAAATTGCCCGTCAAAGTTAGAGCAGTCACGGTAGACAACCCCAGGGCAAATGCAACAGGAACGCCGATGGCCAAATAAACACAAACCGAAAGTATCAATATGAGGCTTGCGCTCATAGCGATGCGCTCGCTGTGGCGTCAAAGTGGGTATCGCTGGCAAAGCGTCGCTCCAGAACGTAATCACGCATGATCAACACGCAATGCGCCAATGACATGGCCATGCCTAAGGGTAAGGCTAAGTAAATAAATGCAAAAGAAATTTGGGTAGCAGGGGTCAATTGGTACTGTGTGCGGTCCATGTAGTCCCAGCCAAAATAAATGAAGAAGCCAAACAGCCCCATCATGAGCACAACGATTAACAAGCGTAATGCGCGTGCCCATACTTGAGGTAAGGCATCTTGTAGGTTTTCAATGGCAATGTGGCCACCATAGCGAAGCACAGGTCCGCATCCGATGAAGGTCAACCAAATCATGAGATGGCGCGCGACTTCCTCAGCCCATTGGATGGATTCGTTAGTTAAATAGCGCAACCCCACATTGGTGAAGATGATCACCGACATTACCCCCAAAATACTGATCAGCAACCATCGATTCAAAGCCAAAAAGAAGGTTTCAAAAGTTCGCATGATGGAGGAAGTACTGTGTGTGGAATGGCATCCTTAGCGTCAACACCTGTGTTGACGATGGACGCAAATACAGACGGGCTTATTTAAAGTCTTGAATTTTTCGGATATTGTCAGCACCAAATTCTTTTGAATAGCTGATGTAAGGTTCACGCAAAGCATCACGGAAAGCCTGCCCATCAACTTTGCGCACCACACTCATGCCGTCTTTTTCAAGTTGCGCGATGCCCGTATTTTCATCATCATTTACGCGCTTGCGTTGGGCTGCTGCAGCCTTGACTGCAGATGCATAAAAGACATTTTTATCTGCATCGCTGAGTTTCCCCATTAATCTGGTTGAAGTTATAAACAGCGCTGGCGAGTAGACGTGGCCAGTAAGCGACAAGTGTTTTTGTACTTGCGAAAACTTACCCGCTAATATAACTGGGATGGGGTTTTCTTGACCATCTACCGTGCCTTGTTGCAGTGCGCCGTAGACCTCAGGGAAGGCCATGGGGGTGGGCGCAATGCCAAATGCCCGATAACCGTCCATGTGTACTTTATTCTCCATGGTGCGCATCTTCAGACCGACGGTGTCTGAGGGTTTGACAATGGCACGCTTGCTGTTTGTCATATGTCGAAAACCGTTTTCAGCCCAGGCTAGTCCCACTAAACCTCTAGAGGGGAATTTGGTCAAAATATCTTGTCCAATTGGGCCATCTAACACGCGGCGAGCGTGGTCGTAATCTCTAAACAAAAAGGGGATGTCCACAATTTTGACCTCAGGGACAAAATTGCCCACTGGTCCAGTTGATGTGTTGACGATGTCAAGTGTGCCCAATTGAACAGCCTCTATCATTTCGCGCTCACCCCCCAGCGCAGAGCTAGGGAAGTGTTGACATTTGTAGCGCCCTTGGGTGCCTTTTTCAATCTCATCGCACAAAACGGTAGAACCCACACCATAGTGCGAGTTAGTTGGCACTGCATAGCCGATTTTCAAAATGGTTTGGGCACTTGCGGTGCTTGCCAAGCCAGCAAGGATGGTTAAGGTGATGTAAGAAATCCATTTTTTTTTCATGATTTTCTCCTAAGGTTTTGTGGACACATTATTTTTCAATATGGTTGAGTGTATTGCTTCAATACATCTCGATTTATTCCAATGCCTAAGCCTGGTTGATCAGGTATTTGAACCATGGCTTTGATCGAAGAAATGGTACATACAAAAGAGGATCAATCTGAGCCTGGCTTTTTTTCATGCCATCGTGATACCTGGAAGCAACTTTTGATGCTGGCTGAGACTTTTGGACGGCAGCCTCGCCCGATCATTGAGCATCTGATATTTGAACTTTTCCAAATGGAAATCAGCACTCAAAAGGGCTTATTTACTCACTTGCAAAACCATTCCGAGACGGTGGAGTAGTTTCGTTAGGGGGTAAATGTCTGGCTCTAGTCAATCATTTGCTTTAGGCAAATTAACCGACTTATCTTTGCCGTCAACCGCCCCAATGCGGCGATTCCCAGTCCTAATCACCGCATTTTCTGCGGTGATAAAACCCTATAACCAAAGAGCCAAGGGCTAGGGGAT
>DDYJ01000136.1:11305-13652 GCA_002347905.1 Comamonadaceae bacterium UBA2237
ATCCCCTAGCCCTTGGCTCAAGCAGGGGAGTTCAAGAAGCGATTTACTTAGCAGCAGCCTTCAAAGCAGCCGCCTTATCAGTACGTTCCCAAGTGAACTCAGGCTCTTCACGACCAAAGTGGCCATAAGCAGCCGTCTTGCTATAGATAGGACGCAACAAATCCAGCATTTGAATAATGCCCTTAGGACGCAAATCAAAATGCTCAGCCACCAAAGCCGCAATCTTCTCGTCGCTGATCACGCCTGTACCTTCGGTATTCACCGTGATATTCATAGGACGTGCCACGCCAATCGCATACGCCACTTGAATCTGGCACTTCGTTGCCAAACCAGCCGCCACAATATTCTTGGCCACATAGCGTGCCGCATACGCAGCAGAGCGGTCTACCTTAGAGGGGTCTTTGCCAGAGAAAGCGCCACCACCGTGGGGGCATGCGCCACCGTAGGTGTCCACGATGATCTTGCGGCCAGTTAAACCGCAATCACCTTGTGGCCCGCCAATCACAAAACGGCCGGTGGGGTTGATCAAATACTTGGTGTCTTTCAACCATTCTTTAGGCAACACAGGCTTGATGAGCTCTTCAATGATGGCGTCATTGAAACTTTGTTTCATCTTGGTCGCTGACTCGCTTTGGTCCGGGCTGTGTTGAGTCGACAACACCACGGTGTCAATACTGTGGGGCTTGCCGTCGACATAACGCATAGTCACTTGGCTCTTGGCATCAGGACGCAAGAAAGGCAAGCGGCCATCTTTACGCAACTGCGCTTGGCGCTCGACCAAACGGTGTGCGTAATAAATAGGGGCGGGCATCAATTCAGGAGTTTCGCTACAGGCGTAACCAAACATCAAGCCTTGGTCGCCAGCGCCGATGTTGAGGTGGTCATCAGATGCGTGGTCTACGCCTTGGGCAATGTCGTTCGATTGCTTGTCATAGCAAACCATGACGGCACAACCTTTGTAATCGATACCGTAATCAGTGTTGTCGTAGCCAATACGTTTGATGGTGTCGCGCGCGACTTGGATGTAGTCAACATGAGCGTTGGTGGTGATCTCTCCAGCAAGCACCACCAAGCCAGTGTTAGTCAGCGTTTCAGCGGCTACGCGGCTACGCGGGTCTTGCGCGAAGATGGCGTCCAAAATCGCGTCGGATATTTGATCCGCTACTTTATCGGGATGGCCTTCTGAAACGGATTCAGAAGTGAAGAGATAGTCTGCTGACATAAAAAAGCTCCATTCAGTTATTGTTGGCGTTGCCAACTCTGAGGGAGCCCGGCGAACGCTTTAGCAGATGTGTGCAAATGGTTGTTGCACGCACACCAATGTGTGTTTGTCGCTCTGCAAGTAGTTCTTTAACTCAGCGACAATTGTCATTATATATGCCAACCATAGCCCGACTTTTTCAATTGCTAGCGCGTGTGCCACTGCCATGGATGCAGCGTTTGGGTGCGCTATTGGGTTGGTTGGTGTGGTGTGTGTCGTCGCGTTATCGACGTACTTTTATTGTTAATGTGAAAGCGTCAGGTTTACCTTTCCGTTTAGCAAGACCCGCCATTGCAGCTGCTGGCATGGTGGTGTCTGAACTTCCATGGGTGTGGATGCGTCCGCACACCCAAACCTTGAATGGCTTGGTGAAGTTCGATGGTGCAGAGCACTTTGAAGCAGCGATGCGCGCAGGCAAAGGGGTGATCATCATGTCGCCCCATATTGGAAGTTGGGAAATTGGTGCCCAAGCGATTGCAGAAAAATTTGGCCCAGAGTTTGGCGATATGGTGGTGTTGTTTCGACCCGCTCGCAAAGCATGGTTAGAGCGTTTAGTTGCCAACGCCAGAACGCGGCCATTTTTAAATTCAACCCCTACCACCTTGAGTGGTGTGCGCACCTTGATGCGCACTTTGCGCGCCGGAGGCTATACCGCTATCTTGCCCGACCAAGTGCCGCCAATGGGGCAGGGCGTGTGGGCGCGGTTTTTTGGTCGAGATGTCTACACCATGACCTTGCTGGCCAAACTCGCGCAACAAACCGGTGCGCAAGTTATACAAACATGGTGTGAACGCTTGCCCATTGGCCAAGGTTTTTGTTTGCATATGCGGCCTATGGACGTTGTTGAATTCAAAGATGCGACGGTTTCGGCTGAACAGGCGGCTTGCGTTGTTAACCAAGGCGTCGAAGACATGGTTCGCAATGCGCCAGGCCAATACCTCTGGGCCTACGACCGCGACAAACAGCCGCGCACTGAGAGTCCAGCATGATGAGTCAAGTGGGTTTAAAGCTGTTTCAGTTACTAGGCTTTTTGCCTTTGCCTGTACTTCGGGCCATCGGTTTACTGGTTGGAATGGCTTTGTATTT
>DDYJ01000136.1:13731-20377 GCA_002347905.1 Comamonadaceae bacterium UBA2237
CCAGTTGCATACAAGCGCGTGTACGTTTTACAGGTGCGGTTGATGAACTTACAGCAGATGTACCCACCGTTATATTCGCGCCGCATTTTGTGGGTTTAGATGTCGGTTGGACTTTGTTGACCTTGCTTGTTCCAAAACACTTCACCACCATATTCACACCCCAATCGAATCCAGTGGCGGGTGCGTGGATGACGCAGGGTCGCAGCCGATTCGGACGAGTAGAACTGTTTCAGCGCGAAGACGGTGTCAAAACCATCGTGAGTTCCTTGCGTAATAAGGCTTGGTTGTATTTGTTGCCTGACATGAACTTTGGCCCCGAAGAATCGATCTTCGTGCCCTTCTTTGGCGAGCCTGCGGCTACCGTGCCCTCTTTGTCGCGTTTTGCCAAGCTCAGCCGAGCACGTGTGCTGCCGGTGGTGACGCGTATGACGGCTAGTGGGTATGAAGTAGAGGTGCTAAAAGCGTGGAACGATTTCCCCACGGAAGACGCGCAAGCCGACACGGCCTTGATGAACCAGCGTCTAGAAACCTATATTCAAGATATGCCAGCGCAATATTTTTGGGTACATAAGCGCTTCAAAACCCGTCCAGAAGGCGCTGATCCTATTTATTAAGCGCAACGTAAACGGATAGAAGCTTGAAAGAGCTAAATGGCAATAGTCAAAGGGCATTAGCCAAATTGAAATATTAAATAGCCAACCTTGTGTTTTCTTCATTGCCGCTGTGAGCGTGTAGCCCGCACCGCTCTCACGACCTTGGTGCGTTCATTCACAGGGCGAGCGGCTTTGTCATCGCGCAAAAAATCTTCGATTAACCCTGCTACACGAAGTGGTTGTTCGTGTACCAGCCAGTGCGATCCATTTTTAATTCGATGCAAAGTGAGCTTAGACACGAATTCACCTAAGCCGTCTATCAATCCAGGTGGAAGCGCGATGTCTTTCATGCCCCAAATCACGCATGTTGGCACTTGAATGGTGAGCATGCTGTGCGGTAGATGTAAGCCCGCAGCGGCTGCGTCACCTGCACGTGCAGGGCGCATAGGAGATGCACGGTAATAGTTCAATGGCCCAGTAAGTCCTTGTCTCCAAATCCCGCGGTACTGCGTTTTCACAGCGTCGGTCAGCCAAGGGTGCGGACCATCCACGGCCCCCATGTTCGTGAAAAACTCCCACAAGCGACGGAAGTCGTCTTCGGACAAAAGCGCCTCAGCGTCAGTACGAATCAAGAAATTCATGTAAGCACTGGCAGCTTGTTGTTCTGGGTTGTTTTGCAACTCGCGTAAAAAAGTACCTGGGTGCGGTGAATTGATCACCATCAAGCGGCGCATGACCCCTGGATGTTGGTTGGCAGCGTTCCACGCAACGGCGCCACCCCAATCGTGAGCGATCAATCCAGCCAATGGCGCTGTCGGACTGACCAATTGCGCTAATGCCAAGATGTCTTGAACCAAAAACTTAGGGTCGATACGCTTCTACTTCTTTGGGGGCACTTGAGTTTTCATAGCCCCGCAAGTTGGGCGCGATGCAGTAGATAGCCGCCGTGCTCTGGTTGGGCAAAGTATTCCAGCATCGCGTCCCATGCAAACGCGGCTTCCGGAAAGCCGTGCAAAAACATCAGCACGGGTCGGCCAAGTTCGCCACTTACGCGGCAACTCAGGGTGATGCCATGTGGCAAGTCGTGTGACACCGTATCAATCATGGGTGCATCCAGTCATAGAGCGTGCTCGCAACTTCATCTACGCCTTGTTTTTTAAGCGCAGAAAACAATCGCACTTCACCGCCCCCAGCTTGGAGTTTGGCAATAGACAAAGCCTTGGCGCCTTCGCTGCGGTTGAGTTTGTCGGCTTTGGTGAGCAACACCAAAAACTTGAGACCTTCAGCGACACGTGGACGCAAAACGTCTAACAAAATCTCATCGAGTTCGGTCAATCCCAAACGCGGGTCGCAGAGTAAGACCACGGCGCGCAAGTTTTCGCGTGAGGTCAAATAATTGGCCATTACTTGTTGCCAACGTATCTTGTCTTGCTTGGGAACTGCCGCATAGCCGTAACCTGGCAAATCGGCCAAGACCGCATCGGCTTGGCCTTGGCGGCCAAGGGCGAATAGGTTGATGTTTTGTGTACGACCTGGGGTTTTGGAGGCGTAAGCCAGCCGTTTTTGCTGGGTGAGTACGTTGATACAGGTAGATTTGCCCGCATTGGAGCGCCCCACAAAGGCAATTTCAGGCAGCTCGTAGGCTGGTAAATGGTGGAGTTGCGGTGCGGTAGTTAAAAACCGGGCCGTGTGCAACCAACCAAGGGCGTGCTTTGCGTGATCGGAGGGATTCATACGTCATTGTAGAATCTAAGGCGTTTTTGACAGATTGTGCGAATTACTAATTTCTGGCCTATTTATGAAACTGTTTGCCTCATTGTTGACCGCTACGCTTCTCGTAGCCTCTGTTTTTTCTGTGCAAGCCAATGAAGCAGCAGCCCCAGCTGCCAAGCCTGACTTAGCCAAAGGCGAAGCCAGCTACGGTGCTGTGTGTGCGGCATGCCATGGAGCAGACGGTAACTCTGCAGTGACAGTGAATCCTAAATTGGCCCAACAGCATCCCGAATACATCGTTAAGCAATTGCAGGAATTCAAATCAGGCAAACGTGCTAACGCCATCATGGGTGGCATGTCAGCCGCTTTGTCTGAAGATGACATGAAAAATATCGCTGCATGGTTAGCGACCAAGACTGCGAAAAAAGGCTTTGCCAAAGACAAAGAATTAGTCACCTTGGGNNCACCTACAGGTGCAGGCATTCCTTCTCAGTACCCACGCTTAGCAGGACAGCACGCTGATTACGCTGTGGCACAACTCACCTCTTTCCGTGATGGCGTGCGCAAAAACAGCACGCAAATGATGCAAGTAGCCTCCAAGTTAAATGACCGCGAAATCAAAGCCGTGTCAGACTACATCGCCGGTTTGCGTTAAAGCCCTTACGAGATTCAAGACAAGCTGGCACATATGCCAGCTTTTTTTTGCCTGAACGCGCGACAATGCGCTTATGTTTGAAAGGGCTTGACCATGCAACGCAATCAGTTTTCTATCGGAAATGCCTCTGGCTTTGTGCATCCAGTGAGCAGTGACATTACCCCACAAGCCATTTACCAACAACGTCGCGATGTTTTAAAACGTATCGCCACGGGTGTGGCGGGCAGTACTTTGGCTGCATGGGCAAGTCGCGGCGCTTTGGCGCAGACAAAAAAACTAAGCCCCTTGCTTAGTCAGCCCAGCAAAGTCAGTGGTGCTAACACCATGGACAAAGTCACGTCTTACAAGGACGCCACCACTTACAACAACTATTACGAATTTGGCACGGAGAAGTCTTACCCTGCACTGCAAGCCGACAGCTTGGTGACCAAGCCTTGGTCGGTGGCGATTGAAGGCCTGGTAAAAAAACCTGGACGTCTCGACCTAGAAGACATCTTGAAGTTCGGCCCGATGGAAGAACGCATTTATCGATTGCGCTGTGTGGAGGGATGGTCAATGGTTATTCCTTGGGTTGGCTATTCACTGTCAGAAATCATCAAGCGCGTGGAGCCCTTGGGAAATGCCAAGTATGTCGAATTCACCACGCTCGCAGATCCTAAAACCATGCCCGGTGTTCGTTCATCTGTACTCGATTGGCCATACGTAGAAGGTCTGCGTATGGATGAGGCCATGCATCCTTTGACTTTGATGGCGTTTGGCATGTATGGCGAAGTTCTGCCCAATCAAAACGGTGCGCCATTACGTTTGGTTGTGCCTTGGAAGTACGGCTTTAAAAGCGCCAAGAGCATTGTGAAAATTCGCTTTTTAGAGAAAGAGCCTGTGAACTCATGGGGACGTTCTGCGCCGCAAGAATATGGTTTTTATTCCAATGTCAATCCGCTGGTTGACCATCCTCGTTGGAGCCAAGCCACTGAGCGCCGTATTGGTGAAGATGGTTTGCTGTCCAAAAAGCGCAAAACCCAGATGTTCAACGGTTACGAAGCACAGGTGGCCTCTATGTATGCAGGCATGGATTTGAAGAAGTTTTACTAATCTTGACTGAAGGCGGGCTTCATCTTGCAATCTGTGCTCGGGTCAATCCTAGGTAAATCCGCAACTAAACCTGTTGTTTTTGTTTTTTGTGCAATTCCATTTTGTTATCTGGTATGGGGTGCTTTTAACGATGCCCTTGGCGCTAATCCTGCAGAGTATTTGATTCGCGCCACTGGTGACTTGACAATGCGTTTTCTTTGCATCACCTTAGCCGTAACTCCTTTGCGCGTGATGTGTGCAGTCCCCCAATTGCTGCGTTTGCGTCGCATGTTGGGCTTGTTTGTATATTTCTATGCCGCAGTCCACCTGCTTTGCTACAGCTGGTTAGACATGGGTTTTGAATGGTTTGAAATTGCCACCGATATTGCCAAGCGCCCTTTTATTTTGGTGGGATTTACCGCCTTTATTTTGCTCACCCCGCTGGCGTTGACATCATTTAATAAAGCGATTCGATGGTTGGGCGCTAGACGTTGGCAAATATTGCATCGCGCTGTGTATGGCGTTTCCGTGTTGGCGGTGCTGCACTTTTATTGGATGCGCGCTGGCAAAAGCAATTTTGCAGAAGTGATTGTGTACGGCGCTATTTTGGCCGCGCTGCTGTTATGGCGTATTTGGAATAAGCGATTCGCAGGCCATTAGGTCCTCTGCAGTTTCTCTGCGGCGAATGAGATGCCACTGGCTGCCATCTACCAATACTTCTGCGGCGCGACCCCGTGTGTTGTAGTTGCTGGCCATCGCCATGCAATAGGCACCCGTGGACAAAATAGCCAAAACATCGCCGGCTTCGACCGCAAGCGATCTATCGCGACCCAGCCAGTCTCCGCTTTCGCACACGGGGCCAACTACGTCGTACACCACCGAGGGAGTGTCGCGCAGTTTTAAAGGCGTGATTTGGTGAAAGGCTTCATACATAGCAGGACGCGGCACATCGTTCATGGCGGCATCCACAATGCAGAAGTTTTTCAACTCACCAGGTTTGAGGTATTCGACGGTGGTTAGACACACACCCGCGTTACCCACTAAAGAACGACCAGGTTCGATCATCAATTGGCGCTGGCCATAGCCGCGCGTATCGAGCTTGGCCAATAGTGCGTGCCACAAATCATCTGCGCGGGGAGGGAGTTCGTTGTCTACTGGCATGTTGTAGTCAATGCCTAAGCCGCCGCCAAAGTCGATATGTTTTAAGGTGATGCCAAGGCGTTCAATGGCGTCAACCAAATCGAGCACGCGGTCCATGGCATCTAAATAAGGGCTGATATCGGTAATTTGTGAGCCGATATGGCAGTCAATGCCTACAACTTCCAAGCCTTGCAGCTGCGCTGCGCGTTGGTAGGTTTGTAATGCACGTTCATGCGCGACACCAAATTTGTTGTCTTTGAGTCCTGTGGAAATATAAGGATGTGTTTTGGCATCCACATTGGGATTGACGCGAATACTCACCGGCGCGCGCAGGCCCATAGAGTGGGCAACTTCACTCAAGACTTCGAGTTCAGCGTCACTTTCCACGTTGAAACATGCAATACCTGCACACAAGGCTTGTTGCATTTCAGCGCGGGTCTTGCCTACCCCTGAAAAAATAACTTTCGCTGGATCACCGCCAGCGGCTATCACGCGGGCTAGTTCACCGCCTGAAACAATATCAAAGCCACACCCTGCTTGCGCAAACACTTGCAAGACAGCCAATGAAGAGTTGGCCTTCATGGCATAGCAAATACGTGCATTGCGACCAGCAAAGCCCCTTTGGTAAGCCGCGAGCGCTGACAACATTGCGGCCTTAGAGTAAACAAACAAAGGGGTACCCAATGTTTTTGCTAAGTCAGAGAGTTGCACTTCTTCTAGCAACAAATGCTTGCTTTGTCTCGCTACAAAAGGTGAGCCGGCAAGAGGGGAGTTTGTCATTTCTTAGGCGCTGATATGGGGCTAGCCACTGGTGTGGTGATAGCAGGAAATAGCGCCGAATTAGATTCAACACCAGCATCTGGTTGTGTGATGGGCAATGGCGTAATCAAACCAGGCACTGCAGGCGGTGTGATTTTTCTGTCAGACGGAACGCCCGGCAGTTTGCGCACGATGATCTCTGGCAAGGTGGCGCGGTCTTTGAAGTCTGGATCGTTGGACATGAACAGGGGACCCTTTTGACCACAACCGGAAATCAACACGCATGTACTCAACAGTGTGGCCACACATACGCTAAGGGCTTGGGCCCTGACTAGAATCATTTGCTTCATACCCATGGTGCAAATTGTAATGACCGATCTTGAATTCTTGGACCACGCTGAACAATTGCTCAAAGCCGTTGAATTAGCCTGTGATGATTTGAACGATAACAGCGACGCAGATATCGATAACCAACGCGTCGGAGGCATGATCACATTGGTCTTTAGCAACCGGAGCCAAATCATCATCAATTTGCAAAAACCATTGCATGAAGTCTGGTTGGCCGCTAAGTCAGGTGGTTACCACTTCCGGTTTGATGGTGCAAAGTGGATGGACACCAAGGGCCAAGGTGAGTTCTTTGAGCGCTTGACCCAAGATGCTTGCGGGCAAACGGGTCTTGATTTGCGCTTTACTTCAAAGATTTAGTTTTTAAATA
>DDYJ01000030.1:0-194 GCA_002347905.1 Comamonadaceae bacterium UBA2237
CAAGTGAAATCGACCTTTGAGCGCATGGCCGCAGTAGTGGACAAACAAAATGCCGCAGACCCACTTTACAAAGACATGGCCGGCCACTTCGCCACCTCTGCCGCCTACAAGGCTGCACTCGATTTGGTCTTCAAAGGCAAAGAGCAACCTAGCGGATATACCGAGCCCCTCTTGCATGCTTGGCGTCTCAAAGT
>DDYJ01000030.1:260-621 GCA_002347905.1 Comamonadaceae bacterium UBA2237
CAAAAGTTGTCATACAAGGGCTGGGTGTGTAAAACATGGGAAGGTGAGCAAATCCGTGCATTAGCCACCTTGCCTGCTATTCCCGATAAATTCTTTTTCACGGTGCGTGATGACGCAGTCGCTGACCAAATCAATTCCCATATTGGTCAAAAAGTAGTGATGGTCTACCAACAGCACCGCGGCTTGCCAAACTGCTTTGGCGAAACCGAGTATTTCATTGTGGCGGTTCGTCCAGCACCCGCCGATTAAGTACCGATGGCAAGACGGGTTGTTTGCGCACAACTTCGGCGGGAGTTTTTGCCTTAGGTTTCGCAGGTGCTGGCGGTAATTCGCGTGGCGCCAATGGATAGACCAACTGCTG
>DDYJ01000030.1:695-3444 GCA_002347905.1 Comamonadaceae bacterium UBA2237
CGTTTTTGCCAAGGTATGGAGGGCATTTCAGGTACACGCAGATGATCGACCATATGGACCGCTCTAGCGTGCGCCAAAGCGCTCTCGATATCGGATGTGGAACCAAACCACGCTTGTGTGGACATTGCCAGCATGCGCTCACCTACAAACTGCCAACGGCGCTCGCTCCAAGGTCTAAGCGCTACAACTTCAGACCAGACGGAAGCAATACACACCACATCGGCAGGCACGTCTTTTGGCATATCGGCCAAGCACCAAGGATGCACCAACCAGACTTCACGGTCCTTTACGGTGTTTGCATCGGGTTCGACGAAGCCGAGTGATGGGGGTGGTTCAGCAGTAACGCTCGGAATATTCCATTCAAATGCTTGCTCGCTAGATTGGGTCAACACCGCAGGGCTGTGCGCCAAAATTTCAATGGTTTCGTAGGTGGCATCTAACACCGTACCACGGCTAAACCATGCAGGCGGCGCATATTTTTCTACGTTGTCGGCATTGAACAAGTAAGGCTTGCTACTGCCCGTAGAACTGACCCATTGCCAACTCAGATAATTACTCGCGATATCACCATCAAGCAAATGGCTGTACATCCAATCTGCGCCCACGCGCCAATGTACTTTGCGTAAATGCACCAAATAGCTCGCCAACCATAGGCGTGCATGGTTGTGCAAATACCCAGTGGCGTAGAGCATCCGTACAGCATGGTCAATGACCGGAACGCGTGAACACGCATGCATCACATCGTCGGGCATTTCAAGCTTGTAAGACGCATCGGGCAATATGCCTTCTCGCAGTGACTCACCGATGCCATCACCATGGTGTTTGTGCAAGTGCTGAAAATATTCACGCCATCCCAACTCAAACATGAACTTATGTTGCACGCCCAAACGATGGCGATGGAACATCGCATAGGCAATATCGGGGACGCTCAGAAATCCGTGGGTGATGTAGGGTGATAAATGCGAAACAGCACCGTCGAGTGCATTGCGCGTATGCGCGTAATCTTTGGGATTAACTAAGTCGAGACGCGCTTGCGCGGCTTGCGGAGTCGGCGCAAATTCGTACATGGTCCTTCTTAGGCTACAGCGCTCTCGAGAGCATCTAGAAACAAAGCGGCGACGTCGCAACCCGTTTGGTCAAAAATTTCTTGGAAGCATGTGGGACTGGTGACATTGATTTCCGTCAAGTTGTCGCCGATCACATCTAGGCCAATCAAAAACAAACCGCGTTGCGCAAGTGCGGGGCCAATAGTCTCTGCAATTTCTTGGTCGCGCGCAGAAATGGCTTGGGCTACGCCTTTGCCACCCGCAGCCAAATTGCCACGCACCTCACCACCTTGTGGAATGCGCGCCAAACAATACGGAACAACTTTTCCACCAATCACCAAAACACGTTTGTCACCTTGGGCAATAGCAGGCAGAAATTTTTGAACCATCACGGTTTGCGCACCTTCACGGTTCAAGGTCTCGATGATGGCGCCTAGATTGAGCGCATCGTCCTTGACACGAAAAATGCCCATGCCGCCCATGCCATCCAAGGGCTTCAAAATAATGTCGCGGTGCACCGCGTGGAAAGCGCGAATCGCTTGCGCATCGCGCGTTACCAACGTGGGGCTGATAAATTGCGCAAACTCTAAGATGGCGAGTTTTTCTGGGTGGTTACGCAAGGCACTGGGTTTGTTAAAAACCTTTGCGCCCTCGCGCTCTGCTTGCTCAAGTAAGTGCGTGGCGTAAAAGTATTCGCTGTCAAATGGTGGGTCTTTGCGCATCACCACGGCATCGAAGCTATGCAAGCCACGATCAGCATGCACGCCTTGCACTTCAAACCACACATCTTGTTGTCCGGTGAGATGGACTTGCTGCACCTGTGCATTCACCGATTGGCCACTTTGCCAAACCAACTGGTGTGGTTCGCAAGCAAAAATTTGGTGCCCACGTTTTTGCGCCTCTCGCATCATCGCAAACGTGGTGTCTTTGTAAATCTTGAAAGACGCCAGTGGGTCGGCGATGAAAAGAATATTCATGGTTTAGATTTCAATCTTGCTGCCTAACTCCACCACAGAGTTGCTGGGTAAATTCAAGAAGTCGGCAGCTGAGCTGGCGTTTAAATGCATTTGGGCAAACATTTTTTCGCGCCACTGCGCCATGCCACCACCTACTGTTGGAACAATGCTGTCGCGCGATAAAAAGTAGCTGGTACTCATGGGGCTAATCTCGCAACCCATGCCCTTTAGATTTTCTAAGGCACTCGGCACATCGGGGTCGTCTTTGAATCCATAGTGGATCACCACTTGCCAACAGTTGTGCTCTAAGGGAGATATCTGAAGGCGCTCAGACTCTGCAATCCAAGGCACTTCGTGGTTTTGCACATTCACAAATAGATTTTGCTCATGCAAGACTTTGTTGTGCTTGAGGTTATGCAAAAAGGCATTAGGGACATGGCCCATACCAGATGTCAAAAACACAGCGGTACCGGACACACGTGTGGGTGGCGCCAAAAATACTGCATCTAAAAACGAGGTAAGTTCCATCGAGTCACGGTCGCGCTTGTTGTGCAAAATCTCACGGCCATCACGCCATGTGAGCATGAGCACCAAGATGGCGGCACCGATTACCAATGGGAACCAACCACCCTCGAACAATTTGAGCAAATTCGATGACCAGAATGCGAAGTCCACAGCAAAGAAAAAGCCTGTGGCGGAAAGACACAACCACAAAGGGTATTTCCAGCTGTAGCGGATCACGAAGAA
>DDYJ01000030.1:3538-4643 GCA_002347905.1 Comamonadaceae bacterium UBA2237
GGAATATAAATTTGCCCAGTGTCTTTGACGCTAGTGTGCATCACTTGCAAACGTGGCAAGAAACCCAGTTGCACTACCTGCTTGGTCACGCTGAATGCACCTGAGATCAAAGCTTGCGATGCAATCACTGTAGCTGCGGTTGCCAAACACACCAAAGGCAAAAGCAACCACTCGGGTGCCATGATGTAGAAAGGATTGGCGACCGCCTCGGGTTTATCAAGCAACAAAGCGCCCTGGCCAAAATAATTCAATGTCAGCGCGGGCATGACCACCGCAAACCAAGCCACACGGATAGGCTTTTTGCCGAAATGGCCCATGTCGGCATACAAGGCCTCTCCGCCCGTGACGCACAGCACCACAGCGCCCAAAATCAAAAAGGTAGTGGAGGGTTCATTGAAGATAAATGCAATGGCATAGTGCGGGCTGATGGCCCACAAAATTTCGGGATGGGCAGCTATGTGATACACCCCCAGCGAAGCAATCACTGCAAACCAAACCAAGGTAATCGGGCCAAACAATTTGCCAATGCCGCCCGTACCGTGTTTTTGCACAACGAAAAGGCCAAACAGAATGATCAACGTTAACGGAATCACATAGCGCTTGAAAGTCGGTGACACCACCTCTAAACCTTCCACCGCAGACAAAACCGAAATGGCGGGAGTAATCACGCCATCCCCATAAAACAAACAAGTACCAAAGATGCCGACTAGCAGCAAGTTGTTGCGTAATCTTGGCCTGTCTTTCACCGCCATAGATGCCAAGGCCAACATGGCTACCAAGCCACCTTCGCCGTTGTTATCCGCACGCAACACCAGCATCACGTATTTGATAGAAACAATGGTGGTCAATGTCCAAAAGAAGATCGACAAAATGCCGTACACATTGTCTGGCGTGAATTCCACGTGACCTGAGCCAAAAACCTCTTTCAAAGCGTACAAAACACTGGTTCCAATGTCACCGTACACAACACCAATGGCGCCCAAAGTGAGCGCTGTCAGCGACGATTTAGCATGATGTTCCATTTAAAAAAACCTTAGTCGTAATTTTCTGCTTCAGGGTCTGTTGCCTCGAGTTCATAACTCGCAGCCAACATCGCAAGGCGCCC
>DDYJ01000110.1:0-5278 GCA_002347905.1 Comamonadaceae bacterium UBA2237
GGGTTTCCCTTTTTACGACAGACAAAGCTGGCGCCACTTTGGTTAAGTCGTTCACGCTCAACCATGACGGGCGTAACCCAGATGGCCCTCTTTATGACAACGAAAGTCTGCAAAAAGGTACGTACCGCTTGGTTTTTGACGTCAAAGGGTATTTCGCTGCCAAGGGTATTGCTTTGCCCGAGCCCAATTTTCTGGACCAAGTGAGTCTGGACTTTGGCGTAGCGCATACCGATCAGCACTACCACGTGCCACTATTAGTAAGTCCTTGGAGTTACTCTACCTATAGAGGTTCCTAAGTCGAGGCCACTCAAGGCCTGATATGGCCTTAGTTTTTGTATACGCAGGTGCATACTTTGCATCAAAAGCTCGCGCTTATCCCTAGAATATCTAATCTTATTTCCCCTAGCCACGCCCCCTCTATATGACCCAAGCCACCAACACCGTGCGCTTTGTGCTCGACGGACAGATCGTTGAAGCCCAAGGTAAGCGCCGTACCACCACTGTTTTGGACTATCTGCGCGAACAACTTCAGCGCACTGGAACCAAGGAGGGTTGCGCAGAGGGTGACTGTGGTGCGTGTGTGGTGATGGTGGGAGAGCTCAATTCGGCAGGTACGGGCGTGGACTATGTAGCGACCAATTCCTGTATCCAACTGCTCCCATCGCTCGACGGCAAGTCTGTCAAAACGGTTGAGAGTTTGAAAAAAGCCGATGGAACACTCCACCCCGTGCAAGAAGAAATGGTCAAGTGCCACGGATCGCAGTGCGGATTTTGTACCCCTGGCATCGTGATGAGTTTGGTCAATATGGTTCAAACCAATGCACAACCGTCGCGCCTCGAAATAACCGATGCCTTAAGCGGCAATTTGTGCCGCTGTACAGGTTACGCCCCCATCATCGATGCCGCTGCTAAAGCCTGCGAGAAAAAAGCCGCTTTGAAAATCGACGACAGCTCCGACATCGCTCTGCTCAAAGAAATCAAACGTCCTAGCACGCCGACCATGAGTTTGGACGGTGAAATCATCGTCCAGCCCGTTGTCCGCACTAAGAAGGGCAACGAGTTTGTCTCCCCCAGTACCTTGGCCGAAGTGGCTGACTATTTGGTCAAACACCCCACAACCACATTGCTGGCTGGAAGTACCGAAATTGGATTGCAGGTCAACAAACAGTTTTCTAGGCCCGATCACATCATGTATTTGGGTAACGTCAAAGAGTTGCGACAAGTCGATGAGACTGACAAAGCTTGGCGCATAGGTGCTGCCGTCTCACTGACCCAAGTTGAAACCTTAGTCGCCAAAGCCTACCCAGACTTTGCCGAGGTCTTGCGACGTTTTGGCTCACCGCCCATCCGTTCCACCGCCACGCTTGCCGGCAACATTGCCAACGGCTCACCGATCGGTGACACCATGCCTTGCTTGATGGCACTTGGTGCAAGCTTGGTCTTGCGTCGCGGCGACAAGAGCCGCCGCGTGTCCCTTGACAACTTCTACACAGGCATGAAGAAAAATGTGCTCGAAGCGGGTGAATTTATCGAGGCGATTGAATTGCCCAAGCCTGTTTCTGGGCAGGTGTTCCGTGCGCACAAAATCAGTAAGCGGTTCGAGCAAGATATCTCAGCTACGTGTGCTGCCATCACTTACTCGCTCAAATCGGGCAAGCTGAGTGGTGTGAAGTTGGCCTACAACGGCCTGGCACCATCGCCTTGCAGAGCGCCTAAGTTAGAGGCGGTGTTAGAAGGCAAGGCGCCTAGCGACGTGAAAGCTGCAGATCTTGATGCGGCAATTACTGCAAGCTTCACTGCACGAGACGGATTGCGGGCCACATGGGTCTACCGCGCATTAGTGGCCAGAAACTTGGTACTCGAATTTATTGAAGAACACACTTCGGAGGTGGCATAAATGAACGCTCCTACCAACCTGAAAAATCTTTTGCCCGCCACCAACGTGCAGCAGGGCAAAGAGTTGGTGCACGAATCTGCACATTTGCATGTGACGGGTACTGCCACTTATACCGATGACATTCCTGAATTGGCGGGCACTCTTTACGCTGCGTTGATTTTGTCGCCTGTGGCGCATGGTGAGTTGATTGGCGAAGGCATTGACCGGGACGCCATTCTGAAAGAGCACGGCGTGGTGGCGGTCTACACCGCCAAAGACATTCCCGGCGAAAACAACTGTGGTCCCATCATTCACGACGACCCATTCTTAGCAGACGGCAAAGTGGAATTCATTGGACAAGCCGTGGCGGTGGTGGTTGCGCGTGACATGCTCTATGCGCGAGAAGCCGCCCACAAAGCCAAGGTGTTGGTCAAAGAGTTAACGCCTGTATTGACGATTGAAGAAGCGATGGCGGCTAGTAGCTTCATCATGCCGCCTAAAGGCATTACCCGCGGCGATGCGGCTGGCGCTATTGCCAAGGCTCCGCACAAAATCAAAGGTACAACCCGAACAGGCCAGCAAGAGCAGTTCTATTTAGAGGGGCAGATTACCTATGCGGTGCCCAAGGAAGACGGACAGCTCACTTTGTATGTGTCTACCCAGCACCCTGACGGTAACCAACGCGAAGCAGCCCATGCATTGAATTTGCATACCAACGATGTGGAAGTTATCTGCCGACGTATGGGCGGGGGATTTGGCGGCAAAGAGGGAAACGCCAGCATCTTTAGCCAAAGCGCAGCCTTGGCAGCTTTCAAATTGCAAAAGCCGGTCAAGTTGCGTGTGAACCGCGACGATGACATGACCATCACCGGTAAGCGCCACGATTTTCGAATTGATTACGAAGTAGGGTTTGACGACAACGGCCGCATCTTGGGCGCAGACATCACCCTCATGTCGCGTTGCGGTTACAGCACCGACTATTCAGGCCCCGTCAATGACCGCGCTTGTTTGCACATCGATAACACGTACCACATCCCCGCTTTGAAGTTGGTCAGCCACCGCTGTAAAACCAATACGCAAAGCGCTACTGCTTTCCGAGGTTTTGGTGGACCGCAAGGCATGTTTGGTATCGAAACCGTGATGGATGAGATTGCCGCCACTTTGGGCAAAGACGCCTTGGAAGTTCGCAAGACCAATCTCTACCAAGACCCCGCAATCAGCGGAACTCCCGACACCATGACCACCCAATACAACCAGTTGATCGAAGACTGGGTGGGTGACAAAGTGATTGCCCAGGTCGAGAAAGAGTCTCAATACGCTGGGCGTCGCAAAGCTGTGCAAGCCTTTAACGCCAAAAACAAAACCCGTAAACGCGGTTTGGCTTTGGTGCCTTTGAAGTTTGGTATCAGTTTTACCGCTACGCATTTGAACCAAGGCGGTGCTTTGCTGGTGGTCTATATGGACGGCTCGGTCAGTTGCAACCATGGCGGAACCGAGATGGGCCAGGGCCTCAACACCAAGATGGCGCAGGTCTGCGCTGACGGCTTGGGCATTAGCGTGGACAAAGTGCGCATCACCGCGACTGACTCGCAGAAAGTTCCGAACGCATCCGCCACTTCTGCCTCAAGTGGTGCAGACATCAACGGCGCCGCCATCATGAATGCAACAGCACAAATGCGTGAGCGTTTAAAGCCTGTTGCCGCTCGTATGTTGGGTTGTTCTGAAGCGGATATTACGTTTGCCAACAGCGAAGCGCATGGCGGTGGTAAGTCGGTGAAATGGGAAGACGTGACCAAGCAAGCGTGGTTAGACCGCGTAGGTTTGAGCGTCACTGGTTTTTACATGACGCCTGAAATCAAATACGACTTCACCACCCTGAATGGACGTGCCTTTTACTACTACTGCTATGGTGCTGCCGTGAGTGAAGTAGAAATCAACTCGCGCACTGGTGAGTGGTGGCTCAAGGCCGTCGACATCGTGCATGACGTGGGCAAGAGCATCAACCCTGCGTTAGACAAAGGCCAAATCGAAGGCGCATTTGTACAAGGCATGGGATGGCTCACCATGGAAGAATGTATTTGGGACAAGAAGGGCAAGTTGCTCACGCATGGCCCGAGCACTTACAAAATCCCAGTGGCTGGAGATATTCCAGAGCATTTCAAAGTGACTCTGTTTGATGGCTACAACTTGAAGCCCACACCTTTCAATAGCAAAGCGACCGGTGAGCCACCTTTGATGTTGGGCTTGTCTACCTTCTTTGCTTTGAGGGACGCTGTTGCCGCCAGTGCTGAGCACAAAGCAGTGGTGCATCTTGATGCGCCTGCTACGCCTGAGCGTATCTTGATGGCTTGTGAGAAAGTGAAAGCGCAAGTCGCACTGGCTTAAGCGCCTTGGCGCTTTGCTTTTTCGATCTCTCTCGCTTCGCTCTACATTCGCGTGCCCCGTTACACCGCCGAGTTATGGAAGCAACTCCAGCATGCCTCTGGCGTGTTGGTCACAGTCGTTAGTGTGGAAGGCTCTGGCCCGCGTGAAGTAGGCGCTTGGATGGCGGTGTTTCCGCATAGTTTGGTCAACACTATTGGTGGCGGACATTTGGAATTTCAAGCCATTGCAGAAGCCAGAAGTTTGATAGGGTCTAGCCGACAAGAAGGCACGCTTGTAAACCGATACGCATTGGGCCCAGCCTTGGGGCAATGCTGTGGCGGTGTCGTGCATTTGAAGTTTGAGCACATCGCCCAGACAGATATGCCGCTGCTACAGCAACGATTGCCAAGTCACGCCAAACCAGTGGCTTTGTTTGGGGGAGGGCATGTAGGACATGCCTTGGTCAATGTCTTGAGTACGCTGCCTTTTGAGGTGCAATGGATAGACAGCAGGAATGAAATATTTCCTTCTGAATTACCCGCTAATGTGGTGAGCGACTACTCAGATCCCGTGCACGCTGCAGTAGATGGTCTACCAAGCGGTGCTTGCGTGTTAATCATGAGTTTTAGCCATGCGGAAGATTTAGATGTGGTGGCAGCTTGTCTCAAGCGGCAACGCTTGCAGGGCGATTTGAAATTTGTGGGGTTGATCGGTAGCAAAACCAAATGGGCGACTTTTCAACACCGCTTAGAGGCCAAAGGGTTTAGTGCGCAAGAGCTAGCTTTCATCACTTGTCCGATTGGCGTGGAAGGCATAACAGGCAAAGAACCTGAAGTTATTGCAGTGGCTGTCGCTGCACAACTCTTGCAACTAGATCAAAAATAATTGAACAGAATTTAAAGGCATTAAAACGAATATGGATGCATATTTTTTAGATTGGGCGAACCTGCTGTTGCGTTGGGTGCATGTGATCACGGCAATTGCTTGGATTGGCTCTTCGTTTTATTTTGTCTTTTTAGATAACAACCTTATTCGACC
>DDYJ01000110.1:5294-14254 GCA_002347905.1 Comamonadaceae bacterium UBA2237
CAAAAATACATGGTGGCGCCGAAAAAAATCCACACTAAGTTGCATTGGTTTTATTGGGAAAGTTACTCCACATGGTTATCTGGTTTTGCACTGTTCACAGTTTTGTATTTATGGAATGCAGGCACTTTTTTAATTGACAAGTCTTTGATGGACTGGTCGAGTGCGCAAGCGATCTGTGCTGCTTTGGCTTTTTTAGTGGTGTTTTGGGTCATATACGACGTGATCAGTCGAGCCTTTGGATTTAGACAGAACGGAGAACTGATTGTCGGAGCCAGCATGTTTGTGGTGATCGCATTCGCTGCCTGGTTGGCCTGTCATTTATTTGCTGGGCGTGCTGCCTTTTTGTTGGTGGGCGCCATGATTGCCACTGCGATGAGTGCCAATGTGTTTTTCTGGATCATTCCGGGGCAGCGTAAAGTAGTGGCGGCTATGACATCTGGCGTAGCCATGGATCCTAAAGAGCTTGCCATGCATGGCAAACGCGGAAAACAACGCAGCGTGCACAACACGTATTTCACATTGCCTGTGATTTTTGCGATGCTCAGCAACCACTACAGTTTTTTATACACGCATGAAAACCACTGGGTGATTTTGGTGCTGATGATGTTGTCGGGCGCCTTGATACGCCAGTTCTTCGTGCAACGCCATGCTTACCATTTAGGGCGCGCTAAGAACCCCTTGCCATTTGCTATTGCTGGTGTAGTTGTATTGATTGGTGTGATTGTGTGGATGCGACCTGCGCCTTCCTCCCCTTCTGCAACGCTTACAAACGTTGCGCCGGTTAGTTATGCAGAGGTCAGCCAAGTTCTTGCACAACGTTGCTATGCATGTCACGGCGAACAAGTGCAAATGAAAAATGTACGGTTTGATTCCGCAGAGGGCCTTAAACAACATGCTCTCGGTGTTTACCAACAAGCAGTCGTGTTGCGTCAAATGCCCATGAACAACGCTACTGGTATTACCGAGGATGAACGCTTGTTGATCAAGCGTTGGTTCGAGGGTGGTGCTGCGTTTCAATAACGTAAGTCTCTCTGCGCATATGCGATTAAACCTCCTTCGATTCTGTTTGTCGGCGTTTATTTTGAGCGCAACTTGTTTATGTGTTAGTGCCCAGGCAGATGAAGTCGTTGTAGCCGTGGCTGCCAATTTCACCGCCCCCATGCAAAAAATTGCTCAAGCGTTTGAACAAGATACCGTGTATAAAGCAAAGCTAGTATTTGGTTCAACTGGGAAGCTTTATGCGCAAATCAAGAATGGTGCGCCATTTGCTGTTTTTTTGTCTGCAGACGATGAAACGCCAGCGCGCTTAGAAAAAGAAGGCGTAGCGGTCGCCGGCACCAGATTTACCTACGCCGTTGGACGATTGGCGCTATGGAGCAGGAATCCATCCTTGGTGGATGACAAGGGTCAAGTGCTAATTAGTAACGCTTCTGATAAAAATAGTTTCAAGAAACTAGCGATTGCCGATCCCAAACTTGCACCGTATGGGGTTGCCGCTATGGAGGTTCTAAAGGGCACGGGTGCACTAACCCACGTTGCGCCCAAACTGGTGCAAGGTGACAGCATCGGCCAAGCCTTTCAATTTGTGATGACCGAAAACGCTGAACTAGGATTTGTAGCCTTGTCGCAAATTTCGATTGATGGTCGCATTACGCAGGGCAGTGCGTGGGTGGTGCCGCAAAACCTATACACACCACTTAAGCAAGATGCAATCTTGCTGGCTTTAGGTAAAGAGAACGCAGCAGCCCTTGATTTGATGAAATATCTGCGAAGCGAACGCGCAAAAACCATCATTCGAAGCTACGGCTATACCTTTTAGAGTTGTGGCCATGCATTTAACTTCGGAAGACTTAGCCGCTATTTTTTTGACACTGCAATTGGCTAGCGTCACCACAGTGTTGTTGCTTTTTCTGGCCACACCTATTGCTTGGTGGTTGGCGCATACGCAATCTGGATGGCGTGCACCTATCGCTGCCTTGGTGGCGTTGCCATTGGTACTGCCTCCGACCGTGCTGGGGTTTTATTTGTTAATTGCTTTGGGACCACTTGGGCCTGTTGGGCAATTTACCCAATGGGCAGGTTGGGGTTCGTTGGCATTTAGCTTTTCAGGTTTGGTATTGGGTTCAATAGTTTATTCCTTACCCTTTGCGGTCCAACCTTTGGTGAATGCTTTTGAAGCAATGGGCTCGCGCCCCATGGAGGTCGCCGCGACTTTGCGTGCCAATAAGCTAGATGCTTTTTTCACGGTGGCTGTTCCAATGGCAAAGTCTGGGTTTGTGATGGCGGCCATGTTGAGTTTTGCGCACACCGTTGGAGAGTTTGGTCTCGTGCTCATGATCGGTGGCAATATCCCTGACAAAACGCGCGTGGTATCGACCCAAATTTACGGGCACGTGGAAGCCATGGAATATGCGCAAGCGCATGGCCTTGCTGGTGCGATGTTGGTATTTTCTTTTGTAGTGTTACTCGTACTTTCTTGGGTTAGCAGGCGTAAGGCGCAAACAGCCATATGAATGAAATCAGGCTACAACTCGATCTTGCGCGTAACAGCTTTAATTTGAAAGTGGAACTGCATCTACCTGTGCAGGGGATCAGTGTTGTCTACGGCCCATCAGGTTCTGGGAAAACCACTTTGTTGCGTTGCGTTGCTGGCTTAGAGACGCAAGCAAGCGGGCGCGTACAAGTCGGTTCAGATATTTGGCAAGACGATTCACTGGGGTTGTGCCTGCCCACTTCCCAAAGACCCTTGGGCTACGTGTTTCAAGAGGCTTCTTTGTTTGCACACTTAGATGTTGCGGCAAACTTGACTTACGGATTAAAGCGAAGCAAAGCGCCCAACCAAGAGGTTGTTTTAGACGAAGCAATCGCCTTATTAGGCATACGCGATTTGCTGCCAAGAAGTACCGACCAACTCTCTGGCGGTGAGCGTCAACGTGTGGCGATTGCGCGTGCATTGGCGACACAACCCAAATTACTTTTGCTAGATGAGCCACTTGCCTCCCTAGACTCAGCGCGCAAACAAGATATCTTGCCATGGCTTGAAAAGTTACGCGATGAATTAAAAATTCCTATGCTCTACGTGACACATGCTGCTGACGAAGTGGTGCGGTTAGCGGACACCTTGGTGGTGATGGAGTCTGGTCAAGTGCGTGCGGTGGGCCCAGTAACTGAGGTGCTCGCGAATATGGATCTTCCTTTGGTAGTGGGTGATGATGTCGGTGCACTAATGGAGGGCCATGTGCAGGCCTTAGATAAGCAGTGGCACTTGGCGCAAGTGCGTATATCGAAAGCAAGTTCAGTTGCGAATGGCGAAGGCAATCCAGCAGTTGCTTCCCTTTGGGTGCGCGATAGTGGCTTGCAAATAGGTCAATCAGTACGCTTGCGTGTGTTAGCGCGCGATGTGAGTATTACTTTAGAAAAAGCCCAAAACACCAGTATCCAAAATCATTTGCCTTGTGTCGTGGAGTCCATCCACGCAGAGTCGCATCCCTCTCAGGTGTTGCTGCGCTTGCGTTGTGGTGAGGTGTTATTAATTGCGCGCGTGACTGCGCGTGCGGTGCATGACCTGGGACTGCAAGTCGGGATGGCGGCTTGGGTGCAAGTGAAATCAGTGGCGTTAGTGAAGTAAAACTTACGTGATTCTCTCGGTGAGTTGCCCGGCAAGTTGGTTATGTCTTTCAACTAAAAGACCTACATCTAGCGAATTTAAATGGCCTTCTCTCACTACCACCCGCCCGTTCACAATCGTATAGTCTGCGTTATCACTGGAGCATAAAAGCAAAGCCCCCAGGGGGTCATGCACCGCACCACCCGCCATGCGCAATGTGTCGGTACGAAACATTGCGAAATCAGCGCAATACCCAACTTTGATTTGTCCAATCTCATGCGCGCGACCCAACACCTCAGCGCCTCCGCGTGTAGCTAAACGAATAGCGTCGCGTGGTGTCATCTCTGAAGGTCCGAGATCGCAACCGAAAAATATTTGTCCATTTTTGGTTTGTGGTTGCTGGTTTCCACGACTTACACGCGCAAGCAACATGGCTTGACGCGCTTCGTTCAACATATGCCCAGCGTCATTGCTGGCGCTGCCGTCTACGCCCAAACCAATAGGGACGCCCATATCGAGAAACCGGCGCAGTGGCAAGATGCCACTTGCAAGTCGCATATTGCTGCACGGACAGTGCGCAAGACCTGTGTGCGTTTTGGAAAATAGGTATGCACCATCGTCGTCTAACTTGACGCAATGCGCATGCCATACATCGCCGCCAACCCAACCTAAATCTTGGGCGTATTGCGCAGGTGTGCAATTGAATTTTTCTCGGGTGTAGGCGACATCGTGGTCGTTCTCAGCCAAGTGGGTATGTAAGCGTACGCCATAGGCGCGTGCTAATTTGGCAGACTCTCGCATCAAATCTTGGCTCACACTAAAAGGCGAGCAAGGCGCAACGGCCACATGCCGCATGGAACCAAAACTGGGGTCATGCCATGTCTCAATTAGGCGCTGGGTTTCTTTCAATATGAATGGTTCTTTTTCAACCGCTTGGTCAGGAGGTAGGCCGCCCTGTGATTCACCCACACTCATATTGCCGCGCGTGGCTGTAAAGCGCATGCCAATATCGTGCGCAGCTTCAATGCTGTCATCTAGCCTTACACCGTTGGGATAGATGTAGAGATGGTCGCTACTAGTTGTGCAGCCAGAGAGCAGCAATTCCGCCATCGCTACTTGGGTAGAGGTGCGCACCATGTCAGGTGTGAGCCCTAACCATATCGGGTACAAGCCTTTGAGCCAAGAAAACAACTCCGCGCTTTGAACCTGCGGCACTGCACGTGTGAGGCATTGCACCATGTGGTGGTGTGTATTCACCATGCCGGGTATCACCACATGCTTGCGCGCATCGATGACCTCATCCATTGGGTTATTTGCTAACCATGCATCAAGTGGTTCGTCTTGGCTAAAGATACGTTCGATGCGTCCGTCGCGCACCAATACCGACGCGCCTTGGAGTTCGGTGTTGTGATCGTCTTGGGTGGCTAGGTGTTGGGCGCGATGAATGAGAAGGGTGGCCATGTGCGTCAAAATGTGTCTGTCACTACTTTAACTCTAGACGAAGAAAAGCCCTTCTCAAACGTTTAAAGTCTGTGTTTCGCAAATCAAAATGAAAAGATCGAAAACTACACCATGAAAACTTACAAAATTGCATGTATTCCCGGAGACGGTATTGGTAAAGAAGTTGTTCCCGCCGGCGAACTCGTCTTGAAAGCATTGGCGAATAAGAGCAAGAACTTTCAATTTGCATTTAGCCATTTCGGATGGGGTGGTGACTGGTACCGAGAACATGGCGAAATGATGCCTGGTGATGGACTCGACGCATTACGCCCTATGGATGCAATTTTGTTTGGTTCGGCCGGTGACCCCGATATCCCAGACCACATTACCTTGTGGGGTCTGCGTCTCAAAATTTGCCAAGGGTTTGACCAATACGCCAATGTGCGTCCCACCCGCATCTTGCCTGGCATCGATGCGCCGCTCAAACGTTGCACCCCCAAAGATTTGGATTGGGTGATCGTGCGTGAAAACTCAGAAGGTGAATACGCGGGTGTGGGTGGCCGTGCCCACCAAGGCCATCCGATTGAGGTGGCAACCGACGTGTCGATGATGACGCGTGCAGGGGTGGAACGCATCATGCGTTACGCGTTCAAGCTAGCGCAGTCGCGTCCGCGCAAATTGTTGACGGTAGTGACCAAATCGAACGCCCAACGCCANNGTGAAATGGGACAAAGAATTGGTCGACGCTGCCACTGCGCGCATGGTTAACCGTCCTGCGACTTTGGATACTTTGGTCGCTACCAATTTGCATGCCGATATCTTGAGTGACCTTGCTGCTGCATTGGCCGGCAGTTTGGGCATTGCGCCCACCGGTAACATTGATCCTGAACGCCGCTACCCCAGCATGTTTGAGCCTATTCACGGATCAGCCTTTGACATCATGGGCAAAGGTCTGGCAAACCCTGTTGGTACTTTCTGGAGTTGTGTCATGCTTTTAGAACATTTAGGTGAAATGACGGCGGCGAATGCGTTGATGGCTGCGATAGAAAAAGTGACTGCAAACCCTGCGTTGCATACGGGCGACTTGGGCGGTAAGGCAACAACAGACCAAGTCACAAAAGCAGTGTGTGCTGAGTTGTGATGAGTTGAGTTGAGTTAAAAAGGGAGACAAATATGAAATATTTACAGATAAAAAATGCTTGGCTCATGGTGAGCCTTATTGGTAGTTTGCTAACCACCAGTGCTTTGGCGCAAACCTGCCCTGATAAAAACGTCAATTATTGGCAAGCCTTCACTCCGGGCGGCGAGTCTGATTTGTCTGCGCGTCATCAGCAAACTGTGCTCAAACGCAAATGCCCTGCGATTGAAACCATCGTGCAATACAAGGCGGGCGCTGGTGGTGCGTTGATGTGGTCGCAAATCAATACATTGCCAGGAGATGGATTCAATGTAGTCGGTATCAACTTGCCACACATCGTGTTCCAGCCCATAGAAGGTCAGGTGCAATACAAGACTAACGACATCACCCCTGTCTATTGGTTTCACTACACACCTGACATCTTGGTTGTTCCAGTTGCAAGCCCCATTAAAAACTTTGCAGAATTTGTCGAAGCCGCCAAAAAAGAGCCAGGCAAACTTTCATTGGGTGGTTCAGGATTGAATTCAGCCAACCACGCCGCGCATGAGCGACTCAATGCCGCATTCAATGTCAAAACAATTTACGTGCCTTTCAAGGGTACGGGTGATATGACTACCTCTGTTTTGGGTAGCCAAGTTGACGGCGCTATCACTTATGTGCCGTTTGCAATTGCTAACAAAACCCGTGTCCGCGCATTGGCAGTAGCTATGGACAAACGTCACCCCTTGATGCCCGAGGTGCCTACCTTTAAAGAACTGGGTGTCAATTGGGTCGACGGTGCCTACCGCGGTATCGGCATGCCGAAATCAACACCACCCGAATTACGTAAACGCATCTCTGACCTTTGGGCGAATTTAAACAACGACGCGGAGATGAAAGAACTCGCTGCTAAAAATGGATTTGAATTAACCAATATTGGCGTCGAACAAATGGATGTTTTTATGAAAGAACGCACCCAAATTTATACCGAGGGTGCTGCGCGTTTGGGATTGGGTAAAAAGTAATGCCGACAAATGCTGCACAAATAAATTTCAGTCTAGAAGATGTGAAGGCAGCTCCTGAAGTTTTTTTGCGGCAAATGTTTGATGCTGCTGTGCATCGTGCGATGCCTTTGCACAATACGCAAGCTTTTTTGCCAACCCCGCCTAAAGGACGCACCTTGGTGCTCGGTGCTGGCAAAGCAGGTGGTGCCATGGCGCATGCTGTCGAGGCTTTGTGGCCCTTAGACAAGCCTATCTCTGGTTTGGTGGTAACCAGGTACGGACACACGCCAGATCGCCCGACGGGTGTTGCGCAACGTATCGACATTGTGGAAGCTTCTCATCCTGTTCCAGATAAAGCAGGGCTTGAAGCGTCACAACGCATCTTGTCTTTGACGCAAGGGCTCACTGAGGATGATTTGGTTTTGTGTTTGATTTCAGGCGGTGGTTCTGCCTTACTGACTGCACCTGCAGAGGGTTTGCGTTTAGAAGATAAACAACGCATAAACCAAGAGTTGTTGAACAGTGGTGCCTCGATTGGCGAGATGAACTGTGTGCGTAAACATTTGTCACGCATCAAAGGCGGGCGTTTAGCCGCAGCTTGCAAGCCTGCCCGTGTGGTGACGCTCACCATCAGCGATGTACCCGGTGACGATCCATCTGTCATCGCCAGCGGGCCTACCGTGCCGGATGCATCTACCTGCCTAGATGCGTGGAATATCTTGCAACGCTATGGCATTGCGTTGCCAACCGAAGTAGAGGCTGATTTAAAGGCGGGTGTTTTGGAGACGCCCAAGCCTTCATCTGCGTGGGATGCCAACAATGTCCACTTAATAGCCACTCCCTTGCAATCACTGGAGGCAGCCGCCCAAATGGCGCGTGATGCCGGCCTCAACGCCTATGTTTTATCTGACGAGTTGGAAGGCGAATCACGTGAAGTTGGAAAAGTGCATGCTGCACTTGCAAGAGCAGCTGCGCGAGGTGTCGGGCCGTTTCAAAAACCCTGCGTGATATTGAGTGGCGGTGAGACGACGGTAACGATTCGCCCACAAGCTCCGGGAACACCCAAAGGCAGAGGTGGTCGCGCGGGTGAGTTTTGTTTAGGCCTTGCAGTGGCGCTCCAAGCTCAAAACAACGTGTGGGCATTGGCTGCAGATACCGATGGCATTGATGGTATAGAAAGCAATGCAGGTGCCCTGGTGACGCCAGATACCTTGAAACGTGCCAGCGAAAAAGGTATGCAAGCCACTAACTATTTAGATCGCAATGACGCTTACAGTTTTTTTGATGGCCTGCAAGATTTAGTCGTAACCGGCCCTACGCATACCAATGTGAATGACTTTCGTGCCATTTTGGTTCTTTGAACTGACAAAGATAAGCCTGCCCCTAAAATCACCTCTATGAGTATCAAATCAGACAAATGGATTCGTCGCATGGCCGAGCAACACGGCTTGATCGAACCTTTCGAGCCAGGTCAAATTCGCCATAACGTTGCTGGTGAAAAAATTGTTAGCTACGGCACCAGCAGTTACGGGTATGACATCCGATGCGCGCCTGAGTTCAAGGTCTTTACCAATATTTACAGCACGGTGGTTGACCCTAAGAATTTTGACGAGCGCAGTTTTGTGGATATGCATTCTGATGTTTGCATCATTCCTCCCAACAGTTTTGCGTTAGCGCGCACTGTCGAATACTTTCGTATTCCCCGTAATGTGCTGACCGTGTGCTTAGGCAAGAGTACGTATGCGCGTTGCGGCATCATCGTCAATGTCACACCCTTCGAACCAGAATGGGA
>DDYJ01000110.1:14294-19907 GCA_002347905.1 Comamonadaceae bacterium UBA2237
GCGCAGGTGCTGTTTTTTGAGAGCGACGAGGTGTGTGAGACCAGCTACAAAGACCGTGGTGGCAAATACCAAGGTCAGGTTGGTGTGACGCTCCCTAAAACCTAATCTGTTGCCTGCAACTGGCTTGTTTGAGTACCCAGAGCCCAGAGTGCGACAATAGCGCTCTAAATGACTACTTCCTTCTCTAATTTGCAGCTAGCCCCAGCGCTAGCACGTGCCGTGTCTGAAATGGGCTATGAGTCCATGACGCCTATCCAAGCCCAAGCTATTCCTGTTGTGTTGACAGGGCAAGATGTGATGGGTGCGGCGCAAACGGGTACCGGTAAAACAGCAGCATTTTCTTTGCCGCTGTTGCAACGTTTACTCAAACACGAAAACAGTTCTACTTCTCCTGCGCGCCACCCTGTGCGTGCCTTGGTTTTATTGCCAACGCGTGAGTTGGCAGACCAAGTGGCACAGCAAGTCAAGGCCTATGCGAAATACACGCAATTGCGTAGTGCGGTAGTGTTTGGTGGCATGGATATGAAGCCGCAAACCATTGAATTGAAAAAAGGTGTTGAAGTCTTGGTGGCAACGCCTGGCCGTTTGTTGGACCATATTGAAGCCAAGAATGTGGTGCTCAACCAAGTTGAATATGTGGTGTTAGACGAAGCCGACCGCATGCTCGATATCGGTTTCTTGCCTGACTTGCAACGTATTTTGAGCCACTTGCCTAAGCAGCGCACCACGCTGTTGTTCTCTGCGACGTTTTCGCCTGAGATCAAACGCTTAGCCAGTAGCTATTTGCAAAACCCCGTCACGGTTGAAGTAGCGCGTCCTAATGAGACCGCTGCAACGATTGAGCAACATTTCTACAGCGTCAACATAGATGATAAATACCGAGCTTTGCGCCAATTGGTCAAGAGCAAAGACATTACCCAAGCTTTTGTTTTTTGTAATAGCAAATTGGGTTGTGCGCGCCTAGCGCGTTCGCTAGAGCGAGATGGTTTGCGCACCACAGCCCTGCATGGGGACAAGAGCCAAGATGATCGCCTCAAGGCGCTAGAAGCATTCAAGCAAGGCCAAGTGGATCTACTGGTATGCACCGATGTGGCAGCGCGTGGTTTGGACATCAAAGACGTACCCGCAGTTTTTAACTTCGACATCCCTTTCAATGCCGAAGACTATGTGCACCGCATTGGTCGCACAGGACGCGCTGGCGCACAAGGACAGTCGATCAGCTTTGTGTCTGCGAGTGACCAACGTTTGGTGATGGAGATTGAAAAGCTGCTGAAAACAAAAATCGAACTCGAGGCCGTTGAGTTTGAAGAAGATAAACCGCGTGGTCATATGAACACTGGCCGTCGCGCTTGGGGTAATGACGATCCCCGTGACGCTTTAGACGCACCCCGCGAGCCCCAAACCCGCGAGCGTAGCAATTACGCAAGCACACCCCGCGTCAAACACGATCCGTTTTTTGATAAACCCTACGTAGAGCCCTCCGCAGATGCTGTCAAGCCAGCTGCTTCCCCAGATCCATTACGTAAATCACCCAATATCAAGCCAAAACGAAATGTGGCTGCACTTTTTAAAACAACGGCTTAAGCATCTGTTTGGCTGGTTTGAGTTCTCTTGCAGATTGCCTAAGGCGCTAGCTCAAGCCCCATCTATTTCAAAGGGTCTTGAGACTGCGGACATTTGATGTGTAGTCGCTCCGCTTGTCGAGCATCTTTCATATGCACGTCATCAAGCTTTAGTGCAGTCAAGCAGCCACCCCATAAACATCCGTCATCTAAACACACTACATCAGCACGTGGTGGTAGTTGAAGTGTGGACCAGTGTCCAAATGCGATCACGGTGTTCTGTGTCAATCGGTTGGGAAGATCAAACCACGGCATCAATCCATTGGGCGCATTTTCTGGCGCTTTTTTATAAAAGAAATCCATAGCGCCTTCTGCGTTGCAATAACGCATGCGGGTGAACGCATTGACGATGATGCGAACTCGATCATGCCCCGTTAAAGTGTCATTCCACTGATTGGGCATACCGCCGTACATATGTCCAATGAAGTCACCTAAGGCGTCACTACGCAATATCGACTCCACCTCACTTGCAAGGGCCATGGCTTTTTCTGTTGTCCACTGAGGCAACACGCCAGCATGCACCATCAATACATTGCCAACTTGCAGCGCCATATGTTGATGGCGCAACCAATGCAAGAGCACTTCGCGGTCAGGAGCATTTAAGATATCGTGGATGGTGTCAGATGCGTTAAGTTTTCGCGCACCCAACGATACCGCCATTAAATGGAGATCGTGGTTACCTAGCACACACTGTGCGCTGCTGCCAAGCTCCATGAGTCTTCGTAAAACATGCGCGTTGCCAGGACCACGGTTGACCATATCGCCGAGCATATAAAGCGTATCGCGACTGGGTGAGAAGTCGATATGTTGAAGCAAACGCACCAAAGCCTCGTCACAACCTTGTACGTCGCCAATCAAGTAAAGTGCCATGTTCTGATTGTCTCAAACGGATTGCGTTAGTCTTATTTCCATGGATATCTTTTTAATTTTCCTGCTTACGCTCCTCAACGGCGTGTTTGCCATGTCTGAAATGGCCCTGGCTTCATGCCGTAAGCCGCGTTTGGTGGCACTCGAGGCGGAGGGTGATTCCGGTGCGCGTGCGGCTTTGCGTTTGCTGACCCAGCCCACACAGTTCTTATCGACAGTGCAAATCGGTATTACGTCAATTGGCGTTCTCAACGGTATTGTGGGTGAGGCCGCGTTCAGCTTGAACTTGTCACGTTGGTTAATGGCACAAGGCGTAGCCGATCGGTTGGCGGAGGGCTTGGCTACTGCATGTGTCGTAACTTTAATTACTTTAAGCACAATTTTGTTTGGTGAATTGGTGCCCAAACGCATTGGACAGTTGTACCCAGAAGCTGTAGCGCGTTTGACAGCGCCATTGATGCTGGCGCTAGCCACGATGGCAAAACCAGTGGTGTTCTTTTTATCCAGCAGCACGGGTTGGATATTGCAATGGCTCAAGATTGATACACGCGGCTTACGCACAGTGACTGAAGAAGAAATTTCCGCTAGCTTGGTAGAGGGTGTGGATGCCGGTGTGATTGAGGCGCATGAACATCAAATGGTGCAAAACGTTTTTAATTTGGATGAGCGCCCCTTGACGTCCATCATGGTGCCGCGCTCTGACATCGAGTGGCTAGATGCCAAAACCTCTGTTGCGCAAGCTTTGGCAGAAGTCGGTGCTGTTGGCGCACATTCGTGGTATCCCGTCTGCCGTGATGGGTTAGACGATGTGGTGGGGGCGGTGAGTGTCTCTCAGCTTTTACGCGTACCACCTAACTCGCACATCACCATCGAAACATTGGCGCAACCGGTAGCGTTTGTCCCTGAAACGCTGAGTGGCCTAGATTTGTTAGAGCAGTTTAGAAGACCCGTGGAGCGCGCCACTGCGCATGGACGCATGGTGCTAGTAGTAGATGAATACGGTGTGGTGCAAGGGTTGATGACCCCGCGTGATTTGTTGGAAGCGATTACCGGAGAGTTGCTGCAAGCCACTTCGTCTGAAGATGCGTGGGCTGTGCCAAGACCCGATGGCAGTTGGTTGGTCGATGGCTTGATGCCAGTAAGCGAATTTAAAGCGCGCTTGCAAATACGTGAACTGCCCGATGAAGACCGTGGTATTTACAACACCGTAGCGGGGTTGGTGATGGCAATTGCTGGCCACATACCAGTGGTAGCCGAGTGCTTTGACTGTGGTGAATGGAAGCTTGAAGTCGTCGACCTAGATGGGCGACGGATCGACAAAGTGTTGGTCAGCCGCGTCGCTGAAAAGGCAGTTGGTACACCCAAATAGGGCGTGTGTCATTGCCATAGATGATGGCGGATGGCACGATACCTACCGCCTCAAATTCCAAACTCACCAACCATGCGCCGCGTCGCATCTCGGCTTCGGCTTTTTCAATCGCACGTGGCATGCTCTCGGGGCGTTGGAACATATAGACCATGTCGTAACTGCGCCAATCGACCATCCAAATGTCGCCTTGGCGAATCGTGGCAAACGAACAACGAATGGCGCTAATGATGCGCAATGGCCAGCTCATCTCAACTCCATTTAAATCTGCACGCGGATAAGCATCACGCAGAGCAATCAAGCCGTCGCCCAAGCCACTACCTGCATCCAGTATGCGTGCACCACCTAGCAAAGTAATGTGTTCTGGCAGTTGGCGCAAGGCCCTGCGTGGCGTGGGAAACAGCGGAGCGTCTTTCCATGCTTTGCGCGGATAAATCACCACAATCAAACCAAGAAGCAGCAGCCAACCCACTGGGGGCATGGTGAGCGCACCAGAGGCAGCCCACATCGATAAGGGAAAACCCACCAATATCAAAATACGGCGCATTTTGGTGGTGGCCAGAGAAGTCAAGACACCGCCCCAAAAAGTGGCAACGGTCAGCCCCACCCATTCTGGCGCGCCCACATGCTTTAGCCCCGCAAAAATGAGCCATGAGGAACCCCAAGCCAACAATGCAGGTATGGGCCAAATTAAAAGCTTCATGGGGAAGAATCATAGAATGAAAATCTTATAAATTCCTCACCCACCTTGGATAAAAAATATGATCCGTATCGTCGTAATAGGCTATGGCGCGATAGGCAGTGATTTGGTTCAAAGATTAATAACTAAATACGGTCCAGAGTTATCTTTAGGCGTGCTGTTATATAAAAATTCGCAAACCATTGAAAAATTACCCAAACAAGTGGTTCACCTCGCTGATATCAAGTCAGTGAAGGAATATCAACCTGACTTGGTAGTGGAAGCTGCTGGACATCAAGCTGTTAGGGCGTATGCAAAAGATTGTCTTGATGCTGGAATTTCTTTTCTTATTGTCTCTGTTGGAGTATTGGCAGACGATAAATTATTTTCGGATTTAAAAAATTCAGCAAGCAAGAACAAATCTAAACTTGTATTACCTAGTGGAGCGATAGGTGGCATGGATTACCTGCGCGCTGCAAGCCAAGTGCCTAATCCCACCGTTGTGTATGAGTCGCGTAAGCCTCCTAAGGCTTGGAAAAATGAATTGCTTGGACTTGGAATACGTTCACCTATCACTGAGCAAATCGTCATTTTTGAGGGTGATGCGCGTACCGCTGCAACAAAATATCCACAAAACTTAAACGTAGCGGCCGTCATGTCATTGGCGGGCATTGGTTTTGAGAAAACCCAGGTTCGTATCGTGATTGATCCAAATGCAAGAGGCAATACCCATCAAATTTCCTTAAAAGGAGATTTTGGAGATGTAAAACTCAATATTCAAAATAGGCCCTCTCCAGATAATCCAAAAACATCATGGATTGTGAGCCTGAGTATTTTTGCTGCTATTGAGCAGTACTTATCTCCCGCAATTTTTATGTGAATTACAGAGCCAAGTAGCGGTCGAGTTGAGCGTTATTTGATTGAAAATCAGTTGAATTACCCGACCAAACACATTGTCCTTTTTCCATTACATAGTGCCAATCACAAAGACTAAGCAATTGACGAAAATTTTTATCAGTAATGAGAATGGATAATCCTTCGGAGCGAAGAGAGTCAAGGGTTTGCCAAATTTCTTTTCG
>DDYJ01000074.1:0-132 GCA_002347905.1 Comamonadaceae bacterium UBA2237
GTCATGGTCATCCCGCGGTCCACAGCCTTGCACATATCGTAAATAGTCAGCAAAGCAACCTGGACCGCAGCTAATGCCTCTATCTCAACCCCAGTAGGTCCAACCGTTTCCACAGTTGCATTGCATTGCACG
>DDYJ01000074.1:160-3776 GCA_002347905.1 Comamonadaceae bacterium UBA2237
CGCGCAATTCCAAGTACATCGCCCTTTTTAGCTGTACCGCTTTCAATCAATTTCCAAGTTGCCGCTTGCATATGAATAGCTCCAGTGGCGATTGCCACGCGGTGGGTATGGGCTTTGTCAGCAACATCGACCATATGGGCTTGGCCTTGGGCATCAAAGTGGGTGAAAGTGCTCATAGTGTTGGTAAAAATTGAATAGCGAGAAGGGTTAACATGACAGTTCCCGCATCATACGGGGCTTGTTTTTTATGCCAGTTGCTATCGCGCTACCTTTTACTTCGCTTTGGACATCGAACACACGTACCACGCGTACTGTGTGTGATGCATTGTTTAAACGCACAGGCCTATTCGCGCTTAGTTTTGTGTTGGCGATGGGTGGGCGACCCCTTTACGGGCAAACCAATAACCTGCCTCCGTTGGTGATGTCAGGCAACCGCTTACCCAATTTAGGTGATGGCATAGAAATTCCTTTGGGCGTGGAGCGCCGTTTAGGTGAAAACATTGCCAGAGAAATTTATCGCGACCCAGATTACATAGATGACCCAGTTTTGGGCGACTATGTCCAATCGTTCTGGCAAGTGCTGCTCAATTCAGCGCGCCAACGTGGTGAACTCACACCAGAACTCGAGCAACAATTTGCTTGGGAAGTCACATTGATCCGTGATCGCAGCATCAACGCGTTCGCATTACCTGGGGGTTATTTGGGCGTGCATCTTGGCCTAATTTCAGCGGTCAGTAATGGAGGCGAATTGGCTTCTGTGCTCGCGCATGAATTAAGCCATGTGACACAACGCCATATCGCACGCATGATGTCGAAACAGGGCAGACAAGGCCCGATGGTGATCGGCGCCATGATTTTGGGGATGTTGGCTGCAAGCCGCACCCCCAGTGCCAGTGGCATGAGTGCGGCAAATGCAGTGATAGTTGGTGGACAAGCCGCTGCAATACAAAGCCAGTTGAATTTCTCTCGTGACATGGAGCGTGAAGCAGATCGCGTTGGCTATGGTGTGATGACAGATGCCGGATTCGAACCGCAAGGCTTTGTCACCATGTTTGAAAAATTGCAACAGGCGGCGCGTTTGAACGACAACGGGTCGTTCCCTTATTTACGTAGCCACCCGATGACGACAGAGCGCATTGCGGATGCGCAAGCACGACAGCAGTTATTACCAGCACGACCACCCGTGGTCACTACACCTTTGCACGCCATGATGTCCGCACGCGCATTGGTCTTGACCAACCCCGGTATTGATGCCTTGCGCGGTTTGAGTGTGCAAGCCGCTTCCAGCACGCTAGCTACTGCACCGCTGTGGCGACAAGCGGGTACTTTGTATGCGGCTGCGATGGCCGAAATGCGACAACGCGATTGGATGAATGCGAGACGTACTTTGGTAAGGTTAGAAGCATTGCCAATTACAGAGCCAGCTGCGCAACGTGTGGTGTTACTTTTTAAAGCGGAGTTGGCATTGCAATCAGGCGAAGCCATGCAAGCGGTCAATTTGCTCAACACCAAAACATCGGTCATCAATACCACTGACCGTGCTACGCGCTTATTGCTGGCACAAGGTCGTGTGGCCACGCATCTGCCTGCACAAGGCAAATTAGCCGCAGACGATTTGGTGATGTGGGTGAATCGCATGCCCCGCGATGCCAATGCATGGCTGTATTTATCGGCTGCGTATGAATTGCAAGGCGACACCTTGCGCGCCATTCGTGCCCAAGCGGAGGCGCGCGCAGCAGAATTAGATTACGCCGCTGCACTTGACCGATTCAAAGCCGCTCAGGCAGTGGCTTATCAATTGGCGAAAGAAGGCAAGCTAGACCGTAGTGGCAATATAGAAGCGTCTATCGTTGACGCGCGTTTACGGGAGTTAGAGCGCTTGCGGCGGGAACAAATGTTGGAGCGCTGAATCGATCACCATGCCAATGGTCGAATAAAGCAAAGACCCCAACAAAGCGGACCCAAACCCGTTCACACGGAAACCATCGAGTAATTCGGCCGCTACCCAAAACATCAATGCATTGATGATGAATAAGAAAAGCCCAAGCGTTAAAAATGTCACAGGCAATGTCAAAACCACCAAGGCTGGACGCACAAATAAATTCAGAAAACCAATCAATAAGGCGGCTGCCATCGCCGTTGCAAAGCCTGAAATTTCTATTCCGGTTGCAAGTTGGGCTAACGCTAGCAAAGCCGTGGCGTGCAGAACCCAAGTAATAAGTAGTTTCATAAGCGCTAAAGCATAGCATCCCAGCTATCATTCTTTGCATTGCTATTGATAGACACGTATTTATTTCTATGGCCAGTATTCACATCACCGACATTGAAGCGGCCATCAACTATTGGCGTGACAAAAAGCCGTCGGCGGACGGCGTGACACTCGCACCTGAAATCCGTGCATTGGCCGAAGTCTATGCATTGATGGTGTATTACAAAGAAAATGAAGCCGCAGAAAAAGGATTTCCTGCTAAAGCGCATGCTGCATGGCTAGGCTGGTACGACACCACAGTAGATGCACCTTGTATCGCGATTTGTTCCACCAGTCAGGGCGATCCAGAATGCAAAGGCTGTGGACGCACTTTTGAAGAAGTTCAAAACTGGACGCATATGTCGCCAGCTGAAAAGCGCCACACCTGGCATCGCATCACCATGTTGGGTACGGCTTGGCGATTCAATAAATATGCGGAGCGGGCGACTGAGAAAAAAGCCGAGAACCAAGCTTTAGGTTAAAGCCAGCGAACACATTCAATATCTACCGTGCTGATGCCATTGCCCATCATCAACACGTTTTCTTGAATCGTGGCTTGCAATTGCATGCTGCGTTCAGCTAGTTTTGCCAGTTCTTGCGAAGCGGTGTGTGGAATGCGCCACACTTGCAAATTGCTAGGTCGCGTGAGTTTGGTATGCATGCTCTTCCACCACACATCGCCTGAATGTGAAAACACATAGAGCATCACTTGATCGGCTTTGCTACAAGCCTTGAGCAGAGGCTTATCTTCAGGTTGCCCTACTTCAATCCACAAGCGTTTGCGGCCTGTGAAGTCGGTCAGCATCACATCTGGCTCGTCGGGGTCAGAGAGTCCTGCACCAAACGCTAAGACGCCATCGCCGTTACAGGTGTCTTGCAGTTCGTGTGCTTGTAGTGACATCGCTACCAAGCGGACCATCATGCGCTCGTCGGTTTCGCTGGGATGGCGTGCTAGGGTGAGTGCATGGTCGGCGTAATAGCCGTGGTCGATGTCGGCGATTTGTACATTCGCCTTGAAGATGGTGGATTTGATCGCCATACTCTGGCGCGTTACACGCGTCGCGCCAGTTCAACTGCTTTACCGATATAGCTAGCGGGAGTCATGGCTAGCAAGCGTTCAATTTCTGTTGAGGGAATAGGCAAAGAGCGCACCAAGTTATGCAAAGCTTCAGGCGTCACACTCTTACCACGCGTGGCTTCTTTGAGTTGCTCGTAGGCTTGTTCCACACCATAGCGACGCATGACTGTTTGAATGGGTTCGGCCAACACTTCCCATGCGGCATCTAAATCTACAGCAAGTGCTTCATGGTTAATTTCTAGCTTGTTCAATCCAACGCCTAGAGATTGGTAAGCCAACACGCTGTAACC
>DDYJ01000074.1:3847-7972 GCA_002347905.1 Comamonadaceae bacterium UBA2237
AGCTTTTCACTCAAGTGTTTAAGTAAGGCATTGGCCAAACCAAGATTGCCTTCAGCGTTTTCAAAATCAATCGGGTTCACTTTGTGCGGCATGGTGCTTGAACCTATCTCACCTGCTTTCAAGCTTTGTTTGAAATAACCCAAGGACACATAGCCCCACACATCGCGCGACCAATCGATCAATATGGTGTTGGTACGCGCAATCGCGTCAAACAATTCGGCCATGTAGTCATGCGGTTCGATTTGAATGCTGTATGCCTGAAAGCTAAGGCCGAGCCCAACAGGCGCTGGAGTTTCGACGACGCGTTTGCTAAATGCTTCCCAATCAAAGTCAGGCCAAGCACTCAAGTGGGCGTTGTAATTGCCAACAGCACCATTCATCTTGGCAAGAATGGCTACCTTGGAAATGCGCTCACGCGCAGCGCGCAAACGCATCACGACGTTTGCAATCTCTTTGCCTACGGTGGTGGGACTAGCGGTTTGGCCATGGGTGCGGCTCAACATGGGTACATCGGCATATGCATGGGCCATGTCACGCAATTTGGTGATGATGGTGTCGAGCAAGGGCAACACCACTTGCTCGCGACTCGCCTGTAATTGCAAAGCATGGCTGGTGTTGTTGATGTCTTCGCTGGTGCAGGCAAAGTGCACAAACTCAGCGCTGTGTTCTAGTTCTTTTTTAACAGCAGCAACAGTGCACGCTTTGAATTTATCTTTGATCCAATACTCGACAGCTTTGACATCGTGGTTGGTTTTCTTTTCAATCTCTTTGATGGCAAGTGCATCTTCTGTAGAAAAATTTGTGACCAGGCCTATAAGGTATTTGCGTGCATCAGCACTCAATGGTGTGAATTCAGCAAAGCCCGCGTCACTGAGTGCGATAAACCATGCCAATTCGACTTGCACGCGACGGTGCATATAACCCTGCTCGCTCATCAAAGGGCGCAATGTGGCGAGCTTGGCAGCGTAGCGGCCATCGAGGGGTGACAAAGCTGTCACTTGGGTCATGTTGGATATAAGCGTCATTACCCGATTTTAGGCGCAGCACTCTATCTACATGGAATGCCTGAACTCTTTAAAATACATAGATTATTATTTTGAAGTTGTTTATGAAGCTTATTGGTGCCATCACGAGTCCCTATGTCCGCAAAGTGCGCATTGTTATGGCTGAAAAAAAACTGGAATACCAGTTTGTGACCGAAGACGTATGGGCCGCAGATACGGTGATGGCCCATTACAACCCACTAGGCAAAGTCCCTTGTTTGGTGATGGAAGGTGGCGAAGCTTTGTTTGACTCGCGCGTTATCGTCGAATATGTAGACACTCTGTCGCCCGTTGGCAAACTCATCCCGGCGAATGGGCGTGAACGCGCAGAAGTAAAGACTTGGGAAGCATTGGCAGACGGTGTTCTAGACGCCTCTATATTGGCGCGCCTTGAAGCCCATTGGCCAGGACGCAAAGAAGGCGAGCGCTCTCAAGCATGGATAGACCGCCAATTAGAAAAGGTCGACAACAGCCTCGTAGCCATGGACCGCGCATTGGCAGATCGCCAGTTCTGTGTCGCCAACCATATGAGTTTGGCGGATATTGCTTGCGCCGCTGCTCTTGGCTATTTGGATTTCCGCTTTCCGCAGATTGATTGGCGCGGCGCCCATACCAACTTGGCGCAAATGTACGAGCGCATGGCGCAACGACAATCTTTTAAAGATACCAGCCCTACAGCCGCTTAACTGTTGGCGCGCTTTTTCAGCCAACGCATGAGCGCGCCAACCACTGGTAATTTTTCATACAACTCTTCGGCGGCGTCCCAATAGTCGCGATGCATGGCTACGCGCCATACACCCTCTTCCAGGCGAAATACCAAATGGCTTGCGCCACGAATGGTTTGCGTTGTGTTGGGTTCGAATTTACGCATCGCAAATAGAAAGTCCCAAGTCACAAAACAGTGCTCACCCTGCTGAATTTTTTGCTTGATGACGAAGCGAGGTTGAATCAGCGCATCAAACATATGCGAAAAAATCGGCGTAATCGCATTTAAACCCCGCACTTCGTTGAATGGATCTTTGAAAAACGCATCAACGCAATAAAGTTCCTTTATGCGCACAACATCATCGGGCCCAAGGGTTTCAAAGAACTGGACTACGCGCAAAGCTGCTTGCTCTGGTGTGTCTGGGGCGATGTCCGAAGAGTTCGTCATGCTTTGTATGCAAATGGATTTTGGACCGTGTGCTTATCTAAGATTTACATCTTGGTAGCAGAGCGAACCAAACTGAAATACCAACGGTAAGGCAAGAGGCGCATGAACTTCAGCCAGCGTGAGAATCGTTTGGGGTAATGGATCTCAAAATCTCCATCAGCCCAGCCTTCGAGCATATAGGCCGCAGCTTGCTCGGGTTGCAACAAAGCGGGCATCGCAAACTTGTTTTGCGCAGTCAATGGCGTAGCCACAAAACCTGGATTGACCACACTCACGCCAATACCTAGTGGCGAGAGATCGAAATACAAAGACTCTGCTAAGTTGATCATGGCCGCTTTGGTGGGTCCATAGGCCAAACTGTTGGGCAATCCACTGTAGCCTGCAACGCTGGCAATCAGACTGATGTGACCTCGCTTTTGCTCAAGAAAAATCGGCAAGACAGCATCGAGTACACGCGCAACACCCAGATAGTTCACGTCTTGGTGTTGCACCATTTCTTCTAAAGAATACCGATTGGCACGAACGGCTTTGTAATAACCTGAGCAATACACCATTACATCTATGCCATGCGTTTGCGCTACTTGTTGTGTGACTGCGTGCACCGCTTGTGTATCGCACACATCTAACGCGAAGGCTTGGGCGCCCGCATGGGTTTGTACAAACGCATCTAACAAATCCATTTTGCGCGCAGACACCGTGACACGCGCACCTGCCGCATGCAGGGCTTTGGCGGTAGCTAAACCGATGCCACTTGACGCGCCAATCAGCCAAACGCTGCGGCCTTGCCACTGGGTAATGCGAGTGTTTAAAACCATATTAAATTTTCTCTAAGGTGTATTGCACAACGTCGATGTTCTTTTCTTCAAAGGCCGCTTCGCAGTAACAGAGATAAAACTCCCAAATACGCATAAAGCGCTCATCAAAGTTAAGTTGCAGCACTTTGGATTTTTCTTCTAGGAATTTAGCTCGCCAGCGGCGCAAGGTTTCTGCATAATCCAATCCGAAAGACATATCGTCGACGATACGCAGTCCTGCGCGTTCAGCTTGTGCGCGAAATTCTTTGGGGCAAGGTAGACAACCGCCTGGGAAAATATATTGTTGGATAAAGTCGGTGCTATGGATATAGCGTTCATAGAGCGCGTCATCAATCACGATGCTTTGCACACAAGCTTTGCCCCCATGTTTGAGTAAGCGCGCGATCGTTGCAAAGTATTCGGGCCAAAAGGCTTGACCCACAGCTTCGATCATCTCAATGGAACAAATGGCGTCATAGGGGCCGTCGTTGATATCCCTATAGTCTTGCAGGCGCAATTGCTCAGGTGTTTGGCCGCTCGTTCGGTGCAGGCGCTCTTGTGCAAATGCCAATTGCTCATGGCTGAGTGTGACGCCATACATCTGCGCGCCAAAATCGAGCGCGCCCATTTCAGCCAAAGCACCCCAGCCGCAACCGATCTCCATTACGCGGTCACCAGATTTCACGCCAGCCATGTGCAACGCACGGCGAACTTTGGCGCTTTGTGCATGTGATGTAGTGCGTGAAAAATCGCCATCAAACCATGCGGATGAATAGTTCATCGTTTCATCTAGCCACAACTTGTAAAAGTCGTTTCCTAAGTCATAGTGCGCTTGTATATTTTTTTGGCTATTGGCTTTTGTATTGCGCTTGAGGAAATGTTTGATACGGTAATACGTGCGGCCTAGCCAATGGCCAAATATCAAGTCATCAATATGTTTACGGTTAGCAATAAAAAGGCGCAACAAATTGGTGATGTCACTGGATGTCCAGTCGCCCGCAATAAAACTTTCGGCAAAACCAATATCACCGGACTTCATGGCTTGCGTAAAAGGCTCCCAGTTGTGCAAATGCAAACTGGCGTGCAACGTGTCACCATGGGCTTGACCAAATTGCGAGACCTGGCCTTGGGGCCA
>DDYJ01000074.1:7998-11632 GCA_002347905.1 Comamonadaceae bacterium UBA2237
ACAGATGCGGGCATGGTTTCAAGCAGAGCATCGGTCTTCACAAAAGACGTTGAACTTGTAATAGTCATCAAGGGCCTCAAAAATATCAGCGGGTCACAAAATCTTGCGGGGGCGTGGGTTTAGAAAAAAACGTGACTTTTTTTCGCCACAGCTTAAAAGCTTGCCAATGGATACGAACCACCACCATCACTGTCATCAAAGGATAGCGCAGCAGCGCTTGCCATTGGGTGCGAGAAGTTAGTGCCACCAGTTGACCGTTCACACTGGTTTGTATCAAGGCGCCTAACGCGTCATCGTGGTCGATGCGCGCAACCGTGCGATCCGCGGTGCGCATAAAGCGAAAACGGTATTGCCCTTCTACACTGCAAAAGGGCGATACATGAAATACTTTGTCAGCCGTTTGTTCGATGCCCCATTGCGGTTTATCTAATAAATAGCAATGGCGCTCGCCAAATGTGTTGTTCACTTCCACCACGATCGCGCGCAGTTCGTCGGATTTATCGTGGCAATACCAAAAACTCACAGGTTTAAAAGTAAAGCCAAAAATGCGTGGATAGCAATGCAGCCACACTTCACCATTCGCGTCATGGATGCCTTCGCTTTGTAGCAAGGCGTCCAACCAAGCCAGCGCCCCGCCTTGCGAAGCACCGCGACCGTCGCCATGGTCTTGGTCGTGAAAGCTGATCGCGCCAAATCGGTTAATAGCTAGTGTTTTGCTACCAAATTTAGCCAAAGCACGCATGGGTAACAGCAGAAAAAAAGTACCGTATGCAAATGCATGGCGCGTAGGCCGCAACCGGGTGTGGCGTACTTGGCCAAAACCGATAAGCGGTTGATGCGCGTTGAAAGTCATGCTGCCAAAATGTCTAAAGCAGCTTCACGACCAGCTTTGAAACCGTCTTCGTGAAAACCGTAACCCATCCATGTACCTGCGTACCAAGTGTTCTGTTGGCCTTGCAAAGTAGCCAACTGAGACTGTGCTTGGATCGCACCCAGATCAAACACGGGATGTGCGTAGTCGTATTCACCCAGCACTTTGCTGGGGTCGATGGCGCTAACTGGGTTGAGCGAAACAATCACATCTTGTGAAAACGGCAGCGGTTGCAAGCGGTTGATCCAGTAATGCAAGCAGACGCGGCTAGATTCACGCCCTAAATCAGGTGCGCGCTCATAGTTCCAGGCGGCCCAGGCTAGTTTTTTCTTGGGCATCACCGACGTGTCGGTATGTAAGACAGCGCGGTTCGGGTGGTAGCGAATCGCCCCGAGCAATGTCTGTTCTTGCGGCGTGGGTTGAGCCAAAAGCGATAAGGCTTGGTCCGCATGACAAGCTAACACGATTGCGTCAAACACTTCGGAACCGCTGGCTGTGTAAACAAGTGTGCCGACATCATTGCGCTCAATACGTTGAACAGGAGTTTGCAAGTGAGCGTGGGGAATATGTGGCAGCAACTTCTCCACATAGTGCTTAGCGCCACCCGTGACGGTGAACCATTGCGGACGGTTCACCACTTGTATCAATCCATGGTTATGGCAAAAGCGGACCATGGTGGCAACTGGAAATTGCAACATCTGGTCTGTGGGGCAACTCCAAATGCAACCTAGCATCGGTAATAGATACCAATGGCGAAATGCATGACCAAATTTGTGTGCTTCTAAAAACTCACCCAAGGGTTGCATCAACGCATGGTCTTCGCCGCGATCTGCCAAGGCATTGGCTAATGTGTTGAAGCGCAGCACATCGCGCAACATACCTAAAAATGTTGGGTTGAACAAATTGCTACGTTGCGCAAATACGGTATTTAAATTGGAGCCGCTCCACTCCATGGCGCGTTGACCTGAAGCGCCTGGCGTTTGCACTGAAAAGGACATGTCAGACGCAGAAGTCTGCACCTGAAGTTCCGCGAAAAGTCTAATGAGCCCAGGATAAGTGCGCTCATTGAAAACCAAAAACCCAGTGTCAACGCCATACGTCACCATTCCCTGTGGGCTGGGCAATGTGACATCCACGGTATGCGTGTGGCCACCAAAATAAGAGCCCGCTTCATACAAAGTGACCTCTGCTTGTTCACGCAAGTGGTAGGCCGCAGACAGCCCAGAGATCCCCGAGCCGATAACGGCAATCCGTTTACCCATCAGTGAACGTCCTTTGCGGCCAACATTTTTTCAACCTCGCTGACAAAACCTTTGTCCTGGGGGCCGGTGATGGAACCGTAGCTTTTGACACTTTTGCCATCGCGGCTGATGAGGTATTTGTAAAAGTTCCACTTTGGCGCTGTACCTGTTTGCTCCGTGAGTTGTTTGAACAAAGGAACGGCGTCAGCACCCCGCACGGATGTTTTCGTGAACATAGGAAATTTCACGCCAAAGGTGTTGTCGCAAAAATCGGCAATCTTGGCATTGCTTTCAGGCTCTTGTGAGAAGTCATTGCTTGGAAAACCCAGCACCACCAAGCCACGGTCTTTGTATTTGGCGTAGAGCGCTTCTAAGCCTTTGTACTGCGGTGTAAAACCGCAAAAACTCGCTGTATTCACAACTAAAACCACTTGCCCAGCATATTGACAAAGCGCTTGCGGCTTTTCATCTTGCAATCGCAGCATCGTGTGTTGTAGCAACTTGGGACAAGCGGCAGAAACGGCACTTGAAGAAACAGAGGGCTCCGTTGCCGCGAGCACCAAGGGACTATGGCTAAGGCCAAAACATAACAACAAGTAAGAGACGAGTAGATTTTTCATAGCGGCATCATGGCTGAAGACGGTGGATTTGTGATGACAACGAGCCAATTCCCTTGATTGGGTTCTGGAATTGGCCAACCTAGAATGATGCCACTATGCAGCCACCCCTCGCCGCCCCAGAATTTTTAACAAAAATTGCTTCACCCCAAGAGGCTGTGTCACGTATAGCCACATTGCGTGAAAAAGGCGCGGTCGTTTTTACCAACGGGGTCTTTGATGTGTTGCACCGAGGCCATGCCACCTATTTGGCGCAGGCCCGCAGTTTGGGTGCGAGTTTGGTGGTGGCCCTCAATACCGATGCATCTTCCAAGCGCTTAGGCAAAGGCAATGATCGCCCGCTCAATAAATTAGAAGATCGTGCCGTCTTGATCGCTGCCTTGGCCAGTGTGAGCCTGGTGACGTGGTTTGACGAAGACACGCCTTACCAAATCATCGATGCGCTACGCCCAGATATATTGGTTAAAGGCGGTGATTACGACATGGCGACTTTGGCAGAAACCCAATTGGTTGTGTCATATGGTGGACGTGCACAAGCGATTCCGTTTGTTTCTGGCTATTCGACAACTGCGCTGGTCCAAAAAATCCGCGCGCAATAAGCGCTGAATCAGGCGCTAATTTCCAAATACGGCACGCCACAGCGCCAAGACATCTTCACGCCAATCGCGCGCCTCCTCTAGAGGAATTTGTGTTGCCAATTCGTCAAGGCGCGCTTGGTGTTGGATTTTGCGAAGCGCACGGTAGGCATTTCCTGCGGCCACGCCGACGCCGGTTGGCAACAAGCCTGCTTGCTCGCTTCGCTCCAACAACTGGATATTGCCCACATTCGCTAACAAAGCGGGTTGTTGTCTGGCAAATGCCAACACCAAATACTGAACCGCAAACTCTATGTCCACCATCCCACC
>DDYJ01000074.1:11705-12988 GCA_002347905.1 Comamonadaceae bacterium UBA2237
ATGATTTCATCTTTCAATGCCTGGAGGTCGCGCGGTGCATTGATCACTTCTTCGCGAACTGCTTCTAGTTTTTTGCGCAAAGATGTTTCGCCACAGCAACTGCGTGCCCGAGTCATTGCTTGGTGTTCCCATGTCCACGCGGTGTTGCTGCCGCGTTGGGTTTGGTAATCCTTAAATGCTTCAAGTGAAGTGACTAGCAAGCCTGAGTTGCCATTAGGCCGCAAGGCGGTATCGATCTCGTACAAATCGCCTTCGCTAGTTTTGACACTTAACCAATGGATCAGTTTGCGTACATAGACGGCATAGATTTCGCCAGCCTGTTCGTGCGGGTCGTCGTACACAAACACAATGTCTAAATCGCTGCCATAACCCAATTCTTTGCCGCCAAGTTTTCCGTAGGCCAAGATCGCAATCTGTGGTGTGTCGCGATGGCGCATCTTCATGCGTTGCCATACCCAGCGGCTGGCGATATCGAGCACGGCGTCGGCCATAGCACTCAAGTCATCCGCGACTTGTTCCACGGTGAGGCGACCTTGTACATCGCGTGCCAAGGTACGAAAAACTTCAGCATGGTGGGCGCGCCGCAATACATTGAGCAAGTTCTCTTCGTCATTTTCACGGGTCGATGTCAGTGCATCCAAACGCAAGCTGAGCTCTTTGTCAAATACCATTGCATCAAAACGTTCTGCCAGCAAAGCATCTGTCGCTAACTCATCAATCACGCCAGGGTGTCGCATCAGATAACGGGCAGGCCAGCGCGCTAAGCCAAGTAGTCGCATTAGTTGTTCGTGCACAAGGGGCCGCTCTACAAGCAAAGCAATGTAGCTGTCGCGTCGCAGCATAGGCGTTATCCAGTCGCACCAACGCAAGGCGGCTTCTTCGCTGATGCGTGACGTTTGCAACCATAGCTGAGTGCGCTGCAAGAGTTTGATCAACCGTTGCAACGCATCATCACGCATGCCACGCACAGCAGGCAACTCCACCCAAGCGGAAACTCTTTCTCGTAATTTTTCTTGTAAGTGAGGCAGCAAACTGGGTAAATCAAAAAATGCACCTGTGATGGTGTCGGCAGTTTCCGTGGCAGCTTCAGATGTGTTGGCGCTAGATGCTTTATATGTTCTGACAGACGAAGAACGCGCAGTGTTCGCAGATTTGTTATCAGACGTACCTAGCAAACGTTCAAACTCAAACGCCACCGCATCGCGGTGTGCTTGCAGTTGCGCCAAGAATGTGGGCGTATCGGCGATCCCCAAAGTCTGAGCTATCCAGTCCAAGTCATCTGC
>DDYJ01000074.1:13130-19829 GCA_002347905.1 Comamonadaceae bacterium UBA2237
GTTCGCAATTCTGGATATTGCCCGCCCCGCACCACTTGTAAGAGCTGCACGGTGAATTCAATTTCGCGTATGCCGCCACGAGAAAGCTTGATGTCGTTGGCGCGTTCGGGCCTACCAGCATGGCGGGTAGCTGCGTGTTGGCGAATTTGCTGATGCAGTCCGCGTAATGCGTCAAATACACCGTAGTCTAGGTAGCGTCTAAAGACAAAGGGCAAAACTGTTTCCCGCAAATCCGTTGCGCGCGACGTAGCATCTAGCGGCGCGACCACACGGCTTTTGAGCCAAGCAAACCGTTCCCATTCGCGGCCTTGTACCAAAAAATACTCTTCTAAGGCTTGGCGCGAAATGACCACGGGCCCAGAGTTTCCGTTGGGTCGCAATGCAAGGTCTACCCGAAACACACAACCATGCTCAGTGACTTCGCCAATCATGGTCTGCATGGCCTTGACGATCTTGGCAAAGTACTCATGGTGGCTGATGCGCCCCGATCCATGGGCGACACCGGATACATCTATCGCGCCGGTGGTTTCGCCGTCCTCGTCGTAGACATAAATCAAATCGATATCGCTGGAGACGTTGAGTTCGCGTGCCCCCAGTTTGCCCATGCCCACAATCCAAAGCAGGGCCTTTTCACCGTGAATAGGCTGCGGGATGCCGTGGCGTTCGGCCAGTTGTCGCTGGACTTCGCAGAAGGCAATGTCCAATGAAAAGTCAGCCAAGTCGGTCATGGCGTCGGTGACCACCGACAAATCTGCTTGCTCGCAGCAATCCATCACCGCCAAACGTTCAAACACCAGCTGACGCAAGATGCGTAATGCAACCGCAGGTGCATGCGAGCTTGCAAGTTGGTTAAAACAAGTCTGTAAATGCGTGGGCGTAGGTGTACCGGCCGGTAACAGTGGCAGTTCTTGTGCATAACGGCGGCGCAGGCGTTGCACCACCCGTGAATATGCGCTTAAGTCTGAGTTGGCGCGAGAGATAATTCCCTCCACTGTATTAGCACCATGAACCCAACGTCCGAACCTGCCGCGACCATGTCAAGGCGTGACCCCCAAACTGACAGCGCCTACCGCGTGATGAAGCGCGTCTTGTGGGTGCTTGTGTGTGCATGGGTTTTGCTGGTGCTGGTCTGGGGCAGTTTGCATATTTTCATTGTGCCTCGAATAGACGACTATCGGCCTTATCTGCAAAGGCAAGCCTCCTACAGTTTGGGCCTGCGTGTAGAGATTGCGAACGTCAGTGTCCTAGGTGGATGGTGGACTCCCCAGTTGCGTATCCAAGATATTCGCTTGTTTGATGCCCAAGGGCGTGAGGCCTTGCGCTTGCCGCAGGTAGATGTCGCGGTATCCGCGCGCTCCTTATTGCGCGGCAAATTTGAGCAATTGGTGATTGACCAGCCAGAGCTTGATATTCGCCGTGATGCACAAGGGCACATTTGGGTGGCGGGGCTCGATACCGCGCAATCCAGTGATGGTGCAGGTGCAGATTGGTTTTTTTCCCAACCTGAATTTTTAATTCGCGATGGTGTTTTGCACTGGCGTGACGAGATGCGCGACTCGCCTGAGTTAACTTTGTCGCACGTCAATGTGGTGATGCAAAACAGCATGCACCAACACCTGATGCGCGTGGATGTTACGCCGCCCGTCGGTTTGGGGCAGCGTTTGTCGGTGCAAGGCAAGTTCTCACAAAACCCGCTGCAACGCAGCGGTGATTTACGCTTGTGGAGCGGCGAACTTTATGCGGACGCGCCAGACATCGATATCTCGTCCTTGCGCCAATGGTTGCGTTTTGACCGTGGCATTGCCATCTATGAAGGCAAAGGCGGCGTGCGTGTCTGGACCGATTGGGTGCAAGGCCGATTGACAGGCGTTACCGCCGACATGGCGCTGGATGCCGTTGACGCACGTTTGGGTGATAGCCTCAAGCCCTTGGTGTTGCGCCATGTGAGTGGCCGTATCGGTGCCAAATGGCTAGAAGGTGAAAACGAAATCAGCAGCCAAGACTTGGTCTTTGATACCCAAGAAGGCGAACGCTGGCCTGGTGGCGTGTTGCGACTGAACTGGCAAGGAGATGACTTTCGCGCCGGCAACTTGACCGCTGACCATTTGGACCTAGACGCTTTGGCACAAATTAGCCAACGCTTGCCTCTGCCAGAGGATATGCACACCATCCTCAAGCTCGCCCAACCCAGGGGCCAAGTCAACCAACTCAGCGCTAGCTGGATGCGACCCATTACGCAGCCCAGTACCCAACCCGGGGAAGCAGAGTTGAGCTACAAAGTCAAAGGTGCGGTGAGCAATTTGCAATGGCTGCAATCTGCCCATGCGCCTGAACCATTTCAGCGCTTACCAGGCGTATCTGGCGCCGATATTGAGTTTGACTTGTCGCAGCAAGGTGGCAAAGCACAAATAGCTATCAAGCAGGGCGGTGTCACGCTTCCTGAAGGCTTGGAGGAAGCCAAAATTCCCATCTCGCAAGCTGCTGCCAATATCAGTTGGCAAATTAAGCCTGCGGATAAAAAAAGCGCCGCCACACAAGAGCCTGAAATTTCGGTGCAATTCAAACAAGGGCGCGCTACCAACGCCGACGCAACGACAGAATTTAATGGGTCGTGGACCACAGGCAAGGGCGAAAACCGTTGGCCTGGGGTGCTCGACCTCACGGCCAATATCAGTCGCTTACAAATCAAACAACTGCACCGCTATTTGCCTGTGTATATAGATGCCCAAGCGCGTGCTTATTTGAAAGATGCGCTCACGGGTGGCGAAGCTACACAAGCGAATTTGCGTTTGCGAGGCAATTTAGCAGACATGCCTTTTGACAACCCCAAGTTGGGAGAGTTTCGCGTCGTCACGCACATAGCAAACGGTCAATACGCCTATGTGCCTCCTGCAAAAGGCAGACCTTTAAATCTGGCCAACACCTGGCCTGCGATTGCATCACTAGATGGTGAATTGGTATACGAGCGGAGCGCTTTGACATTCAAAGGCAGCGGAAAGTTGGCCGGGTCGTCGCAACTGGCTTGGGACAAGATCGAGGTGAATGTGCCCGATGTGCGAGCCTTAGAAGTCTCTGTCAAAGCCCAAGCGCGTGGACCGCTGGCTGACATGCAAGCCGTTGTTGCGCGTTCGGCCCTCAATGACCTACTTAACCGAGCCCTTGAAAAAAGCCAGGCTACAGGCAAGGCTGAATTCAAAATGCAACTCCATGTGCCGGTTCATGCATTAGAAAAAACCTCGGTCCAAGGTAGTTTGACGCTGCAAGACAACGATCTGCAAATCATGCCAGGGGTGCCGGTGCTCAGCAAAACCCGCGGCGTGGTGCAGTTTGATACCCAAGGGCTCACGACCAAAAATCTCAAGGCCCGCGTCTTTGGCGGAGACGCCCAAATGGATGGTGGTCTCACATTTGATCCCAGTAAAACAGAAGCGCCAGAGCAGTTACGTATCAAAGGCATCGTGACAGCAGAGGGCCTGCGCCAAGCTGGCGAACTCGGGGCTTTTTCACGCTTAGCGTTGCGTGCAAACGGCTCTACCAGCTACAGCGCGAGTGTGGCATTGCGCAAAGGACAGCCTGAGATCTTGGTGCAAAGCGATCTCAAGGGCATGGCACTGACATTTCCTGCGCCCATGAATAAACCAGCTGCGGCAAGTTGGCCTTTGCGTTTGGAAACGCAACTAACGAAGGAGTCACTCGCGCCCAAATCGAAAGTGTTGCAAGACCAAATCAAGCTATCTGTTGCGCGGGTCTTGTCGCTCAACTATGTCAGAGATGTCAGTGCCACCCAAGCCCGCGTATTGCGTGGTGCGATTACGTTGGGACTTGCCACAGCCGAGGCAACGCCATCGCGTGATGTTGGCGTGAGTCTGAGTTTGCAACAACCCAGCGTTGACCTAGACGCATGGAATGCGGTGATGACCCAATTCACCACCGCACCCAATAGCAAGTCAAAACCCCGATCTACAAAAACCAATTTGGTCGGGCAAGAGATGGAGGCCGCAGGCGCGCAAGACTATTTGCCGTCGACCTTGACCGTCCGAGCTGACCAAGTGCAACTTGCAGATCGCGTGATCAACCGCGTTGTCGTGGGCGGTGTTCGCATGGGCGAGTTGTGGCGTTTGAATATCGTTGCAGATGAACTCAATGGCACCGCAGAAGTAAGGCCTGCCACATCGACCCAGCCCGCGCAGTTGTATGCGCGTTTGTCATTCCTCAACATCCCACCAAGTTTGGTGCCAGACGTAGAGCGCATGCTCAGCGATGAGCCGTCCAGCATTCCGGCTTTAGATGTGGTGATCAATGATTTAACGCTGCGCGGTAAAAAACTGGGGCGGCTAGAAATGGATGCAGTCAACCGTACCAGCGCCAATGCCGGCCGTGAATGGCGTTTGAACAAACTCAACCTCACTACACCCGAGGGCAGTTTGAGCGCCACAGGTTCTTGGGCTGCAGATGGCCCCAAATTACGCCGAACGCGTCTCGACTTTGTTATGGACATCAAAGACAGCGGTCAATTGCTGACCCGGCTCGGCACCCCCAATGCCATTCGCAATGGCCACGGCAAACTGCAAGGCAAAGTGTCGTGGCAAGGATCGCCCATTACCTTGGACTACCCCAGCATGTCTGGCCAAATGAACCTGCTGATTGAAAAAGGCCAATTTCTAAAATCAGAACCAGGGGCGGCACGCCTTTTGGGCGTGTTGAGTTTGCAAGCTTTGCCGCGGCGTTTGATGTTGGATTTCAGCGATGTATTCGGTGAAGGGTTTGCATTTGACTTTGTGCGTGGCGATGTCCGCATTGAACAAGGTGTTGCGAGTACCAATAACCTGCAAATGAAGGGCGTTTCAGCTGGCGCAGCCATTGAAGGCAGCGCTGACATCGCTAAAGAAACCCAAAACCTGAAGGTGGTGGTGGTGCCTGAAATCAATACCAGCGCTGCCACGCTCTATATGGCCGCGATCAACCCGCTCGTGGGTTTGACAACCTATTTGAGTCAATTGGTTTTGAGCAAGCCTTTGACGAAAGCCGGCACCTCGGTCTTTTTGATTGACGGGTCTTGGTCCAATCCACGCGTGACCAAGAGCGAATAATGCGCTGGATCGCTCCCCGTCTGCTAGGCCGGCGGGCACTATGGTTGTCGCTCTTGGTTTTGTTGCTGTGCATGGTGGGCACCTTAGTCTGGCTCGCAGGGCGTTACGAAATCAGCCAAGTCGAAAACCGCATGGCCGAAGATGCGTCAGACGCAGTTTCTGACATACGCAATGGATTAACCCGCAATGTACAAAGCTTGCAGGCTTTGCAATTCACCGGTCAGTCCGCTGTGCCATGGGAGCAAGAGGCGGCTAGCTTGTTGCGTGAACACCGAGAGTGGTTACGTTTGGAATGGCGCGATGTTCAGTTGCAATTGAAGTCCGAGGTGGACACACCATTTCGCAGCGCGGTGTTTAGCCATATGGGCACGATGTTTCACATGCCTGAGGTGGTGCAGGCCTGTTCGGTAGCGCAACGCCAAAGCGGGCCGGGTTATAGCGCTAGCACTTACGTGCCACAAGCCAACGGGCAAGGCCTCGAAGTGATGAACCTGTGCTTGCCTGTTTTAAACAGTGGCGAGTTGGTGGGTTTTACTGTCGCCACCTACGCCTTGAATGAAATCCTTATTAATTTTTTAAATGCGCAATTGTTGCGAAGCCAAGAGGTTTCTTTTACCGAGGCCGATGGCACCCGACTCGCTATGCATGGCGCCGTGCAACGTGGCGCACGCGTATTCTCGGCTAAACAACTGCTGACCTTACCTGGCAACACCATAGTGTTGCGCTTAGACAGCTGGCGCGCTGCGCCTGATCTATTTCCCAATGTTCTCACCGCTTTGGTGACCATGATGGCGATAGCGCTGGCGAGTGTGATGGGCCTGCTGGCAAAGGATATGCGCCGACGCCAACGTGTTGAGTCTGATTTGGCGGACGCATTGGCGTTTCGTAAAGCGATGGAGGACTCGCTAGTCACGGGCTTGCGCGCGCGTGATAACCAAGGCCGTATCACTTACATCAATCCTGCTTTTTGCGAGATGGTGGGCTTCACATCAAAGGAGCTTTTGGGGCATGGGATTCCTGCGCCTTACTGGCCGCCAGAGATGGTCGACGAATATGGCAAACGACAGGCTTTGCGTTTGGCTGGTAATGCGCCGCCACGTGAAGGGGTTGAGTCTGTCTTTATGCGTAAAAACGGCGAGCGCTTCACCGTGCTGATTTTTGAAGCGCCCCTTATCAATGCCTCTGGTCAGCAAACGGGTTGGATGAGTGCGGTACTCGACGTCAGCGAGCAGCGACGTATTGAGGAGTTATCGCGCGCGAGCCAAGAACGGTTGCAAGCAACGGCGCGCTTGGCTACGGTGGGCGAAATGGCCTCTCTGTTAAGCCATGAACTCAACCAACCCCTAGCTGCAATTGCTAGTTACGCCACGGGAAGCATGAATTTGCTTCACGAAGCCACCCTCACAGATCCGCAATTGGCCAGTAGTTTGAAAGACGCGATGCAGCGCATTGGCCAACAGGCCGAGCGCGCGGGAAAAGTGATCAAGAGCGTGCACGATTTTGTGCGCCGCCGCGACCAGTCGCGTGTTGAGGTGGCGCCGCGCACCTTGCTCGACAACGTGATGCCTTTGGTTGCATTGCAAGCACGCAAATTGGGCGTGCGGGTGGA
>DDYJ01000074.1:19889-24473 GCA_002347905.1 Comamonadaceae bacterium UBA2237
ATGCAGGACGATACGCCCTACAAAACGCTTACCCTTTTGGTTCGGACTGCACAGCCCACCCCTGGCCAGCAGTGGATGGAGTTTGTGGTGGCAGACCAAGGACATGGCATTGCAGAAGATTTGGCTGAAAAACTTTTTACACCTTTTTTCACCACCAAAGAAGAGGGCATGGGACTAGGCTTAAGCTTGTGCCGCACCGTGGTCGAGCAGCACAGTGGCGTGCTCCAACACAGCCCCAACCCACCCCGAGGTACGGTGTTTAGTTTTACCTTGCCACAGGCATAAAGCATAAGGACTTCATCGATGCAACCGACCCAAGACGCTTTGGTATTTATCGTGGACGACGATGCGGGTGTACGTGAAGCCCTCGCTTGGTTGCTGCGCTCGCGTCGTTTGCCCAGCGAGTCGTTCACCAGCGCAGATGCTTTTGCCGCATTTTTGAGCGCCCGTCCTGAAGCCGACTGGCGGCCGACGCAGCCTGGGTGTTTGTTGCTCGATGTTCGTATGCCAGGCATGAGTGGCCTGGCGCTGTTCGAACAACTGATTGCCCGTGATTTATTGGAGTCTTTGCCTGTTATCTTTCTAACAGGCCACGCGGATGTCCCAACGGCTGTCGACGCGGTCAAACGTGGTGCCTTTGATTTTTGCGAAAAACCTTTTTCAGATAACGCACTCGTAGACCGGGTAGAACAAGCCTTGCAGCGCTCGGCTGCAACTTTGCAGTCAGTCAAAGCCAAACAAAGCCGTCAACAAAATTTGGCAGAACTGACCGAGCGTGAGCGCGATGTGATGCGTTTAGTGGTGGAAGGCTTGCCCAACAAGCTGATCGCGGATCAACTCGATATCAGTGTGCGTACCGTTGAAGTGCATCGCGCACGGGTATTTGACAAGATGGCAGTCAAGTCGGCCGTTGAGTTAGCAAACCTATTGAGAGATTGAAGTGACCCCAGTAGCGGCTAAGAATTTGGGAGTTTAGGGCACCAGAGTTTTAGAACTTGGGAGCTTGGGTTTACTGGTCGCTATGGTTGCCTTCACGTTTTGTTGCCTCGCTCGCCTCTTCATGCTCGGTTTCGCTACGCCCTGAGAACATGGTCCACCAGACGATCAGTACCAAAATCAATCCTGCGCCCAGTGCTTCGAGCAAAATCAACAGCATGAAACAACTCCTGTGGCGTTTAGTGTGGATAGCGATTGTAGGAAGCTTGGTAGCGTGTGGCACTGGTTCACGACGCGTTGTGGTCGATGAATCGATGCCTTCTCCCCCTCCCCCAACTGTCGCGCGACCCGTCGATACAAGCCCGCGTGCGTCTGGCGGTTTGGCCGGTACACCCGATACCCCAAGCCCGCAAAGGTTTTATCGCAGCCGTTGGATACCTGTGACTTGGAGCGATCTGCCAGGATGGCAAGACGATGATTTATCGGATGCGTGGAACGCTTGGTTGCAAAACTGTGAGCGTCCTGGCCCCCTGTTCGCGCCCTTGTGCAAGCAAGTCAAGCAATTACTTTTGGCGGATGACCAAGACAAGCGCTTATGGCTGATGTCGCATTTGCAACCCTACCGCATCGAGTCTTTAGACGGCAACCCAGAAGGTTTGTTGACGAGTTACTACGAGCCGTTGATGGAGGCCTCTGCCCAAATGCGTCCCGGCTTTGAAGTGCCTTTGTATGCCCCGCCTGATGCATTGCAACTGGCCAAGCGCGTCGGCCAGCCTTGGTTGACGCGGCAACAAATCGATACCTTGCCTGAAGCCAAAGATGCCTTGCGCGGTAAGGAAGTTGCGTGGTTGGCGGACCCAGTGGACGCATTGGTGCTGCATATCCAAGGGTCAGGGCGTGTGCGAATCACGGAGGCAGATGGACGCACCCGCATTGTGCGTTTGGCGTATGCGGCATCGAACGACCAACCCTACGCCAGCGTGGGACGTTGGTTGCTAGACAGAGGCTTGGTGCGCGACGCATCGTGGCCCGGTATCAAAGCATGGATTAGCGTGACGCAGGCCAGCAACCCACGCTTGGTACAAGAAATGCTGTGGAGCAATCCGCGTTATGTGTTTTTCAGACCGGAGACACGCAATGACAAAGACGCTGATTTAGGACCGCGTGGCGCGCAAGGTGTTCCATTGACCGCAGGGCGTTCGGTTGCGGTAGACAAAGACTCTATTCCGTATGCGACCCCGTTATGGTTAACGAGCGCGGGGCCGAACGGCAATTTACAACGCTTGGTGTTTGCCCAAGACACCGGAAGCGCCATTGTGGGTGCTGTGCGCGCTGACTACTTTGCAGGAACCGGTGCCCAAGCGGGTGAATTTGCAGGCCGTATGAAACAAGGTTTGCGTGTATGGGTGTTGTGGCCTAAGTAAGTCCAAGTAAACCCTATATGTCACGCAGGCGGCGTGTTTCAGACATGTTTGCCCCCTACACTTTGCGTGGCACCCGATTCTTTTGGAGAACCCCATGAACGCACCCCTGCCGGAACATATCCGCCGCGCTTTAGAAAACGTCACGCTGGATGACAAATACAGCTTAGACGTCGGTCGCGCTTTCATGAGCGGTGTGCAGGCTTTGGTCAAGTTGCCGATGTTGCAACGACAGCGCGATGCCTTGCAGGGCAAGAATACCGCCGGTTTCATCAGCGGTTACCGTGGCTCGCCTTTGGGCACTTACGACCAAGCCTTGTGGAAAGCCAAAAAGTATTTGCATGCGCAAAACATCGTGTTCCAACCGGGTGTGAATGAAGAGTTGGCCGCTACAGCTTTATGGGGTACCCAGCAGCTGGGTTTTGCACCAGCTGGCAGCAACAAATTTGATGGCGTCTTTGGCATTTGGTATGGCAAAGGCCCGGGCGTAGACCGTTGCGCCGATGTGTTCAAGCACGCCAACATGGCGGGCACCACGCCATGGGGCGGCGTCTTGGCGGTGGCGGGTGACGACCATGTGGCTAAGAGCTCTACAGCGGCGCACCAAAGCGACCATATTTTTAAAGCGTGTGGCACGCCTGTGTTTTTCCCTGCCAGTGTGCAAGACATTCTCGATTTGGGTGTGCATGCATTTGCCATGAGCCGTTTCTCGGGCATTTGGTCAGGCATGAAAACCATCCAAGAAATTGTGGAGTCCAGCGCCACTGCGGTGATCGACCCTGAGCGCGTCAAGATTGTGTTGCCTGACTTCGAGATGCCTGCAGGCGGTGTGCATATCCGATGGCCAGATGATGCATTGAGCCAAGAAGCACGCTTGTTTGACTTCAAGTGGTACGCCGCTCTGGCCTACATCCGCGCCAACCGCTTGAACCACAACGTCTTGCAAGGGCCGAATGACCGTTTCGGCTTGATTGCCAGTGGCAAAGCCTACAACGACACACGCCAAGCGCTATTAGATTTAGGACTCGACGACGAGACCTGCCGACGTATTGGCATTCGCCTGCACAAAGTGGCGGTGGTGTGGCCTTTGGAGGCACAAGCTACGCGAGAATTTGCCACAGGCTTGCAAGAAATTTTGGTGGTCGAAGAAAAGCGCCAAGTCATTGAATACCAACTCAAAGAAGAGTTGTACAACTGGCGCTCCGATGTGCGTCCTGTGGTGTTGGGCAAATTCAATGAAGCAGAAGAGGGCGGCGGAGAATGGTCGGTACCTAATCCACGCGCCAGTACTTTGTTGCGCGCAAATGCCGACTTGAATCCATCGCTGATCGCCAAAGCAATTGCCCAGCGTCTGCTCAAGTTAGGCGTGGACGCAGACATTGCGTCGCGCATCAACGCGCAACTCGCCATCATCACTGCCAAAGAGCAAGCGATGAGNNCCTTGGTTCTGCTCAGGCTGCCCGCACAACACCAGCACCAAAGTGCCAGAAGGCTCGCGCGCGATGGCGGGTATTGGTTGTCACTTCATGGCCTTGTGGATGGATCGCAGCACCGCTGGATTCACCCAAATGGGTGGTGAAGGAACACCGTGGGTAGGACAGCAACCGTTCGTCAACGACCAACACATTTTTGCCAACATCGGCGACGGCACTTATTTCCATAGTGGCATCTTGGCGGTGCGCCAAAGCGTGGCGGCCGGTGTCAACATCACTTACAAAATTTTGTACAACGATGCGGTGGCGATGACGGGTGGTCAGCCTATTGGTGAACGCTCTGAGGGCCACACCACTTTGCAAATTGCACAAAGCATGCGTGCAGAAGGCGCCAAGCGCATTGCCATCGTTACGGACGAACCAGAAAAATACGATGGCGCCGATTTAGTAGCTGACGTCAATGTGTACCACCGCACTTTGCTCGATCAAGTGCAGCGCGAAATGCGTGAAGTTAAAGGTTGCACCGTCATTATTTATGACCAAACCTGTGCGACTGAAAAGCGCCGCCGCCGTAAACGCGGAACCATGGTCGATCCAGCGGTGCGCGTGTTGATCAATGACTTGGTATGCGAAGGCTGTGGCGACTGCGGCGTGCAAAGCAATTGCTTGAGCGTCGAGCCACTAGAAACAGAATTTGGACGTAAGCGCACCATCAACCAAAACACCTGTAACAAAGACACCAGCTGCTTGAAAGGCTTTTGCCCCAGCTTTGTGACGGTGGAAGGCGGACAGCT
>DDYJ01000074.1:24572-29658 GCA_002347905.1 Comamonadaceae bacterium UBA2237
GTCGCAGGTGTTGGCGGCACAGGCGTGATCACTATCGGTCAGCTGCTGGGAATGGCTGCGCATATCGAAGGCAAAGGGATCGTCACGCAAGACTCGGCTGGCTTGGCGCAAAAAGGTGGCGCAACTTGGAGCCACGTGTTGATTGCCGATAACCAAGACGCAATTCGCACGACCCGTGTCAGCATGGCGGCGGCCGATCTCATCATCGGTTGCGACCCGATCGTGAGCGCTGGCAAAGAAACGTTGCAACGCATGTTGCAAGGGCGCACCCATGTCGCGTTGAATGCCTACAGCACCCCAACCGCTGCGTTTGTGAAAAACGCCAATTGGCAAAACCCAGCAGAGCAATGCGCTGCTGACATTGCCAATGCAGTGGGTTTAGAAGGCTTGAGCGCGTTTGATGCCAACCGCGTGTCCTCCCAAGTCTTGGGCGACACCATCTTTATTAATCCCATGTTGTTGGGCTATGCCTGGCAAAAAGGCTGGGTGCCTTTAGGCCACGAAGCTTTGATTCGAGCGATTGAACTCAACGATGTCGCTGTGGCACAAAACATTGCAGCGTTTGAGTGGGGCCGCCATTGCGCACACCATTGGTCAGTGGTCGATTCCTTGCTGGCGCCTGCACAAGTGGTGCAATTCCATAAACCGCAGGGCGTTGACGCTTTGGTTGCCAAGCGTGTAGCTTTCTTGACCGATTATCAAAATGCGTCATATGCCAAACGTTACAGCGACGTGGTGGCACGTGTACAAAAAGCAGAAGCCGCGTTTAACAAAACCAGTTTGAGTGAAGCAGTTGCACGTAACCTCTTTAAGTTGATGGCGTACAAAGACGAATACGAAGTTGCACGCTTACACACCAACACCGCGTTTCTGCAAAAAATCGGCGATATGTTCGAAGGCGACTACACCGTCAACTACCACTTGGCGCCGCCCATCATCTCCAAGACCAATGAAAAGGGCGAGCTACAAAAGCAAAAGTTTGGTCCGCTCATGCTCACGGGTTTCAAATTGCTCAAGCACTTCAAAGTGTTGCGTGGAACGCCTTTGGATATCTTTGGTAATACTGAAGAGCGTGAAATGGAGCGTGCGTTGATCGGTAAATATGTGGCCAGCATCGATGACGTGCTTGCTAAGCTCAATGCTGATAACCATGCCCTCGCTTTAGAAATTGCCAACTTGCCTGACGCTATCAAAGGGTTTGGCCATGTCAAAGCACGTAATGTTGCGGCAGTGCGCAGTAAATGGAACGGTTTGATGGAGAAGTGGCGCAACCATTAAGGCATTGACTCGCCCGCATACAATGGCGAGTTAGCCTTTCAGACGCGTGTTGCGTCTGCGTGGCGTTAATTTCTTGGAGCCACAAACGTGTTGATTTCTTCTGCTTTTGCCCAAACTGCACCGGCCGCTGGCGCTGGTGGCGATGTGATGTCTTCTCTCACTGGCATGTTGCCTTTGATTTTGATGTTTATCGTGCTGTACTTTGTGATGATCCGTCCACAAATGAAGCGCCAAAAAGAACACAAGGCCATGATCGATGCCATCGCCAAAGGCGACGAAATCGCGACCGCTGGTGGCTTGCTTGGCAAGGTCACCCATTTGGATGAGGGTACTTTGACCTTAGAGATTGCTTCTGGCGTAGAAGTGCAATTGCAGCGCCATGCAGTCGTGCAAGTGTTGCCAAAAGGCTCGCTCAAGTAAGCGACTTTCAACCTTAAGCCTGCGCGCACCTCACGCGAATTCGCCATGAACCGTTACGCTATTTGGAAGTATGTAGTCCTCGGGATTGCATTATTGATTGGTGCTTTTTATACGCTGCCTAATTTTTATGGCGAAGCGCCTGCTGTGCAGATATCTGCCGCTAAAGCCACGGCAAAGGTCGACTTAGGCGTGCAAGAGCGCGTGGAGTCTGCGCTAAAAACTGCAGGCCTCACGCCTGAATTGCTGGCACTGGAAGGTGGCTCCTTGAAGGTGCGCTTTGACAGCACCGATGCACAAATCAAAGCCAAAGACGCGATCCAACATGCTTTGGTGCCAGACGCGAACGACCCTTCTTATGTGGTTGCTCTTAATTTACTAGCGCGTTCACCGGCTTGGTTGTCCGCCATGCATGCGGCGCCTATGTATTTAGGTTTGGATTTGCGTGGTGGCGTGCACTTCATGTTGCAAGTCGATATGCCTGCGGCCTTGAACAAAAAAGCGGAATCGTTAGCTGGTGACATTCGCAGCACCTTGCGCGAAAAAAATGTGCGCCACAGCGGCATCAGCCGCGACGGACAAAAAATTGAAGTGCGTTTTCGCGATATGCCAACTTTGGAGTCAGCGCAGCGCGTGATCCAAGAGCAATTTGCGGATTTGCAAATGACCTCGTCGCCCGATGGCGCAGAGTTCAAGCTGGTTGCAACCATCAACCCGGTNNAACCGCATCAACGAACTCGGCGTGGCCGAGCCTGTGATTCAACAACAAGGCACAGACCGTATCGTGGTGCAACTGCCGGGTGTGCAAGACACAGCCAAGGCCAAAGATATTTTGGGCCGCACTGCAACGCTTGAGATCCGCATGGTCGATGACAGTGCTGAAGCGCGTAGTGCGGAAAACAGCAATGGTGTGGTTCCCTTTGGTACCGAGCGTTTCTTAGAACGCAATGGCCAAGCCGTGATCGTGAAAAAACAAGTCATCTTGACGGGCGAAAACCTAACCGACGCACAACCCGGCTTTGACACGCAAAACCAAGAAGCGGCAGTGCATCTGACGCTGGACGCCAAAGGCGCACGTATTTTCAAAGACGTGACGCGCGAGAGTGTGGGCAAGCGTATGGCGATTCTTTTATTTGAAAAAGGCAAAGGCGAAGTGGTGACAGCGCCAGTGATTCGCTCGGAGATCGGTGGCGGACGTGTACAAATTTCTGGCCGCATGACCACGGTCGAAGCCAATGACACAGCCTTGTTGCTGCGCGCTGGCTCGCTTGCTGCGCCGATGGAAATCATCGAAGAGCGCACGATTGGTCCGAGCTTAGGTGCTGAAAATATCGCCAAAGGTTTTAACAGCGTGACCTGGGGCTTTGTAGCTGTCACTGCATTTATGTGTGTGTATTACATGCTGTTTGGCGTGATCTCCAGCGTGGCCCTTGCCGTGAACTTGTTGCTGTTAGTGGCAGTGCTCTCTATGTTGCAAGCCACATTGACATTGCCGGGCATGGCCGCGATGGCCTTGGTGCTGGGCATGGCGATTGACGCCAACGTGTTGATCAACGAGCGCGTGCGCGAAGAGTTGCGCAATGGCGCCGCCCCCCAATCAGCGATCCATGCTGGCTACGACCGCGCATGGGCCACGATCTTGGACTCCAACGTCACGACGTTGATTGCTGGCTTGGCGCTCCTTGCATTTGGTTCCGGCCCCGTGCGTGGCTTCGCAGTGGTGCATTGCTTGGGCATTTTGACCAGCATGTTCTCTGCGGTGTTCTTCTCGCGCGGCTTAGTCAACCTTTGGTATGGCCGTCAAAAGAAATTACAAAGCGTGTCGATCGGCACCGTATGGCGCGCATAAGCGCCAATCGTTAGAAAGAACTCTGCGCCATGGAATTTTTTAAGATCCGCAAAGACATACCATTCATGAAGAACGCGATTGCGTTCAATACTGTTTCATTCATTACGTTTGTGGCGGCAGTGTTCTTTTTGTTCAGCCGCGGTTTGCATTTGTCAGTGGAGTTCACTGGCGGCACCTTGATGGAAGTCAGCTACTCCCAAGCCGCTGATCTCAATGTGGTGCGCGCACAAATCGCCAAGCTCGGCTTTAACGATGTTCAAGTACAAAACTTTGGCACCGCGCGCGATGTGATGATCCGCATGCCTGCTGCCAAAGGCCAAAGTTCTGCGCAACAAAGCGAGCAAGTGCTCTCTGCGTTAAAAGAGACGGACGCCAATATCCAATTACGCCGAACAGAGTTTGTCGGTCCTCAAGTGGGTGACGAGTTAGCCATTGATGGCTTGAAAGCACTGGCCTTTGTAGTCGTCGGCATCATGATTTATTTGGCCATTCGCTTTGAATGGAAGTTTGCTGTCGCGGCCATCATTGCGAACTTGCATGACGTCGTCATCATTCTGGGATTCTTTGCGTTTTTCCAATGGGAGTTTTCACTGCCAGTCTTGGCCGCTGTTTTGGCTGTGCTGGGTTACTCTGTGAACGAGTCCGTGGTGATTTTTGACCGTATCCGCGAGAACTTTCGTCGTTTTCGCAAAATGCAAACGGTGGAAATCATTGACAACGCGATCACTGCCACGATTAGCCGCACCATCATCACCCACGGTTGTACGCAGTTGATGGTGCTCTCCATGCTGTTGTTTGGCGGCGCTACTTTGCATTACTTTTCATTGGCGCTCACCATTGGTATTTGCTTTGGTATTTACTCGTCTGTGTTTGTAGCCGCTGCGATTGCGATGTGGCTGGGAATTCAGCGCGAAGACTTGATCAAAGGCCAAGTGGTGAAGGTGGAGGGCGATTCCGACGACCCTAACTCTGGTGCCGTCGTTTAAGCCAGTTTCAGTGGCTAGCTACTAGCCAGTACCGAAAAAAATAACGTAATTAGTGCGCGACTCTATCGTTGTCGTCGCACAACTCGTCTAAGACGAGCGCATCAGGCTCTAAGCCCACACTCCAATACACCATCAGGACGATGATTTTTAAATCGTCTAATGACATAGGGTGTCCAGGTACCGCCATGGCCCGGTCAAGAACAATCTCGCGCATATGAGGCGAGAGCACTTCTGCCGACTCTAGAAATTGAATAAACCCTAAACAAGCCGCACCAAGATGGCTTTGCTCGGCAACGGAGTAAACGCGAAGGCTTTCGGGAGACTGTGTGTGTTGCTTGGGTGTCGATTGACGGATGTCAATGAGTTCTGTTTGGTGAGAAGCGATGTTGAGGCCGTCCAACCATTGCAAAGCTTGTTGGATGTCTTCCATCTCAAAACCGACGGCGCTGAGTTTGCGTCCCAAGAGATGCAATTGGGGGCACGCATCACCACGCCAGTAGTTTTCGTAAACAAACACGAGTACTTCAAACATTGCCCCCAATATACATGGTTTTTA
>DDYJ01000074.1:29789-30437 GCA_002347905.1 Comamonadaceae bacterium UBA2237
TGCTGGGGCGTGTTGTGGACCACCAGATGCAGGGTTATTGCCTTCATCGTTATAGAGGGGTATTTGTAACTCTTCCAAAATATCTTTGACACTCTCTACAAGTTTGGCGCCTTGTCGAATCAACCAGTGGCATCCGTGGGATTGCATCGCATGGATAGAACCAGGAACGGCCATCACTTCGCGACCCATATCTAACGCCATGCGCGCCGTAATGAGCGAGCCAGACCGCATCGCGGCTTCCACCACCAAAGTGCCTAGTCCCAATGCAGCAATCAAACGGTTGCGTTGCGGAAAATTAGCGGCGAGTGGTGGCGTGCCTAATGGATACTCACTTATCAACACGCCATGGGCCATAACTTCTTGTGCCAAAGCTTGGTGGTGTCGCGGATACACCTGATCTAACCCTGTACCCACAATGCCAACCGTTGTCCACGTTGAAGTGTTTGACCTCGATTTGGATAAACCAGTTGTAGTTGGTCTTGGGCTCTGGGGCAGGACGTATTGCAACGCACCTTGGTGCGAAGCACCGTCGATCCCCAGTGCCATGCCAGACACCACGCAAATACCTGCCTCAGCCAGCGCACGTCCAAATTGCACAGCAGTTTGTCGCCCCTGTGGCGTTGGGTTGCGACTGCCGACAACCGCCAC
>DDYJ01000079.1:0-574 GCA_002347905.1 Comamonadaceae bacterium UBA2237
AACCAGTTGGTGGTGATCACCGGTTTGAGCGGATCGGGCAAGTCCAGCCTGGCTTTTGACACCTTGTACGCCGAAGGCCAGCGCCGCTATGTGGAAAGCCTGTCTACCTACGCGCGCCAGTTTTTGCAGCTCATGGACAAGCCTGATGTGGACATGATTGAGGGCCTCTCGCCGGCCATCTCCATCGAGCAAAAAGCCACCAGCCATAACCCGCGCTCGACCGTGGGCACGGTGACCGAGATCCACGACTACCTGCGTCTGTTGTTTGCCCGCGCAGGCACGCCCTATTGCCCCGACCATGGCCAAGCCCTGCAAGCGCAAAGCGTGACGCAAATGGTCGACGCCGTCATGGCTTTGCCCGAAGACACCAAGCTGATGTTGCTCGCACCGATTGCGCGCGACCGCAAAGGCGAATACAGCGAAACCTTCAACCAATTGCAAGCCCAAGGCTTTGTGCGATTCCGAATTGGTGGACAAATTTTTGAGTACGACGATCTGCCCTCACTCAAAAAAACCGAGAAGCACGATATTGATGTCGTGGTCGATCGCGTCAAGATTAGGCATGAAGATACAA
>DDYJ01000079.1:614-2343 GCA_002347905.1 Comamonadaceae bacterium UBA2237
AGCGAAAGAGTCGAGCATTAGCAACGTAACAGTCTCTCCGACACCTGCTGGACTACGTCAACGCCTAGCCGAAAGCTTCGAAGCCGCATTGCGCTTGGCCGAAGGCCGTGCGATTGCGCTCGAAATGGACACCGGCGTGGAGCACAGCTTCAATGCCAAGTTCGCTTGCCCACAATGCAGTTACACCATCAGTGAGCTAGAGCCTCGATTGTTCTCGTTCAACTCGCCCGTCGGCGCTTGTCCTGCGTGCGATGGTTTAGGCCACCAAGATTTCTTTGACCCCAGCCGTGTGGTGGCGTTTCCCACCTTGAGCTTAGGTAGCGGCGCAATCAAAGGCTGGGACCGCCGCAATCCGCAATATTTCGGCGTGTTAGAGAGTCTTGCGAAACATTACGGCTTTGATTTAGATGCGCCCTTTGAGTCGTTGACGCCTGAAGTTCAAAACGTCTTGCTCTATGGCTCTGGCGAAGAAGAGATCAAGTTCAACTACAACTTGCAAGCCAACGGCAAAAAGCTCAATAAAAAGCATCCGTTCGAAGGCATTTTGGTGAATATGGAGCGGCGTTACCGCGAAACGGATTCATCGGTGGTACGCGAAGACCTCGCCCGCTTTCGTGGATCGCGCGCTTGCCTAAGCTGCGAAGGCACCCGATTGCGCCGCGAAGCACGCCATGTGCGTATCGGCGAAGGCGCTCAGATGCGTGGCATTTTTGAGATAAGCCACACCACCTTGGGCGACTGCTTTACCTATTTCAGTAGCTTGCAATTGCAAGGCGCCAAAGCAGAAATTGCCGATAAGGTCGTGCGTGAAATCGCCTCACGCTTGAAGTTCTTGAACGATGTGGGTTTGAACTACTTAAGCCTTGACCGTAGCGCAGACACCTTGTCTGGCGGTGAAGCACAACGCATACGCTTGGCATCGCAAATTGGCTCAGGTTTGACTGGCGTGATGTATGTGTTGGACGAGCCCAGCATTGGTTTGCACCAACGCGACAACGACCGCTTGATCGACACCCTCAAACATTTGCGCGACATCGGCAATAGCGTATTGGTGGTCGAACATGACGAAGACATGATCCGCGCGGCTGACTTTTGCGTCGACATGGGGCCAGGCGCTGGCGTGCATGGCGGGCGGGTGATGGCGCAGGGCACACCTGCAGAAGTCGAGGCCAATCCGCAATCGCTGACGGGACGATATCTTGCGCAAACCCTGCGCATTGAAGTGCCGCGCAAGCGCAACAGCTTTTGGCAAGTGCCTGCTGAGCAGCTTGCTGCCCAACGCGTGCTCAACAAACAAGCACCAGCACATCAAGTGATTCGTATCCAAGGTGCAAAGGGTAACAACCTACAACAGGTAACTGCAGACTTTCCGGTCGGCTTGCTCACCTGCGTCACTGGCGTATCGGGCTCGGGCAAATCGACCTTGGTCAACGACACCCTTTACAAAGCAGCGGCACACACCATCCATCGCGCGCATGACGAACCTGCTGCGCATGACGAAATCTCTGGGCTGGATTACTTTGACAAAGTCATCAACGTCGACCAGTCTCCGATTGGCCGCACGCCGCGCAGCAATCCAGCCACTTACACCGGCTTGTTCACCCCCATTCGTGAACTCATGGCCGATGTGCCCACTGCGCGCGAACGTGGTTATGGCCCTGGGCGCTTTAGTTTCAACGTGCCCGCCAACTCAGGTGGCGGTAGATGCGAAGCTTGCCAAGGCGACGGC
>DDYJ01000079.1:2361-5075 GCA_002347905.1 Comamonadaceae bacterium UBA2237
CTCTACAAAGGCAAGAACATCGCGCAGATTTTGGATCTGACGGTGGAAGCGGCGTTAACCTTCTTCAATGCGGTCCCCAATATCGCCCGCAAGCTCCAAACATTGATGGACGTGGGTCTTTCCTATTTGCAACTAGGCCAAGCAGCTACGACCTTGTCAGGCGGTGAAGCGCAACGCGTGAAACTGGCTTTGGAGTTGAGCAAACGCGATACTGGTCGCACCCTCTACATCTTGGACGAACCTACGACGGGTCTGCACTTTGCTGACATCGCTTTGCTACTCAAAGTCTTGCAGCACCTGCGCGATGCAGGCAACACCATCGTCATCATCGAACACAACCTCGACGTCATCAAAACGGCTGACTGGTTGATCGACATGGGGCCAGAGGGCGGCTCGGGTGGCGGGCAAGTTGTAGGCGTTGGAACCCCCGAGCAGTTGGCGGAGAACCCCGCGAGTTTTACGGGGCGTTATTTGAAGCGCTTGCTAACTAGTTAATTGGCAAAAGTGGGCACTGATGGCTAAGCCACCCGCGCCGACTGCAATGTCTCTCGCGTTTGCATCGCTACTTTTCTAGCAGCAACCGTAAAGTCTTTTGCCTTTGACGCATACAAAATCGCGCGCGAGGAACTGACGATGATGGGGCCAGTTGTCTCTCGGCCAGTCGCCGTTATTTTTTGACGCAAACCTGCTTTTACCGTGGCGACTGCGTCACCCCCTTGTGCGCCAACACCGGGGATCAACAAAGGCAAAGTGGGCGCGAGTTCTCGTACGCGCTCGATTTCTTCTGGGTAGGTCGCACCCACCACCAAGCCCAGTTGCCCATTCAAGTTCCAAGGGCCTTGCGCCAAACCAGCAATGTGTTCATACATCTTGGGTTGCCCATCGACAGACGCCAAACGTTGGTTTTGCAAATCGTCACCCCCAGGGTTGGAAGTGCGGCATAACAAAAAAGCCCCTTTGTCGTGGTGTTTCAAATAGGGTTGCACCGAATCAAATCCCATGAAGGGTGAGAGCGTGACAGCATCTGCGCCATAGCGTTCAAAAGCTTCGATGGCATATTGCTCTGCCGTAGATCCGATATCACCTCGCTTGGCGTCCAAGATGATCGGCACTTGGGGCGCAACGCGCCGGATGTGCTCCATCAAACGCTCTAATTGCGCTTCTGCGCGGTGTGCAGCAAAGTAGGCGATCTGTGGTTTGAATGCAATCGCCAAATCAGCTGTGGCGTCGACGATAGCCGCACAAAAATCGTAGATTTTGTTGGCGTCGCCTTGGATATGTTCTGGAAAACGTGCGGGCTCTGGGTCCAAGCCAACACACAGCAAACTGGCGTTGTGTTGCTCTGCTGAGCGCAGCATAGTGATGAAGTTCATGACGTGATTCTAGGAGGCCTTGATGCTCGAGGGCTTAACATGGCCACCATGCTCGCACTACCCAGCCTAACTAGGCGACAACTTTGCACCCTGATCACGTTGACTTTGGTATGGGGCTGTAACTGGCCCATTATGAAGATGGGCGTGACAGGCTATCCCCCTCTCACCTTTCGCAGTTTGTCTATGTGGACAGGGCTTCCGTTACTAGGACTAGCGCTGTATTTTTTGAAGGTTCCATTCCGCATTCCGCGTATGTATTGGCGCGAACTATTCATTCTGTCTCTGTTCAATATGTTTGTTTGGCACGTCTTGGTAGTGCTTGCAGTTCCTATGCTCTCAAGTGGGCGGGCGGCGATATTGGGTTACACCATGCCGATTTTTTCTGCAGTGTGGGGGGTATTGTGGTTTCAAGCGCCATTGCGCTTGCGCATGTGGGCCGGTATTGCTGCGGCTTCAACCGGCGTTTTGCTGTTGCTGTGGAATGAACTCACCCACTTTGCAGGCCAGCCACTTGCTGTGGGCATGGTGCTGGTTTCTGCGGCTGCTTGGGCCTACGGAACGCAGCGCTTGCGCAATACGTCGATTCCTGTGCCCACACTCACGATTGCGTTTTGGATGACGGGACTCACCACCGTGTTGATGACCACCATGGCGACTATTTTTGANNTTTGCCTTTGCGCAATCGGCTTGGCTGACGCTGGCTCGCGGACTGCCGCCTGTGGCGTCGACTTTGAGCGTCATGTTCATTCCTGTGTTGGGCGTTTTTACCGGTGCAATTTGGTTAGGTGAGGTTTTGCATTGGCAAGACTGGGCTGCCGTTGCGTTGATGGTGGTGGCGATTGCTTCGGTTTTGTGGCCCGAGCGGCAAGTAGTGGAAGCCTAGGCGACTACTTAATATCTACGCGTGGTTTTCAGCGTAGTTTTCGCGTGGTTTAGAGATGGTTTAGCGTCGCCATCGCTAAACATGCATCCGCCCACAACTTGGCTTTTTCAGGCAAGTTACGCAACACGTAAGCAGGGTGGTAGGTGACCACCACTGGCGTATTACCCATGTGATGCACTTGGCCGCGCAGTTTGCCAAGCGGGATGGTGTCTACCTTGTCAATGCTGTCACGCAACAAGGCTTGCGCTGCAAAGCGTCCCATTGCCAAAATGATTTTGGGTTGTAACAAATCAATTTGGCGCTGCAAATAAGGCATGCACTGCGCGACTTCTTGCGGCGTAGGATTGCGGTTGCCTGGTGGGCGGCACTTCAGCACATTGGTGATGAAGATACTTTGCTGTGATTTGCTTTCACTTGAGAGTTCACCTGTGCGTGAGAGTTGCATCGCGCGCAACATA